>DAOVRD010000312.1 GCA_030628375.1 Planctomycetota bacterium | reverse complement strand
GGACCGATGGAAGTGCACGTGGTACGCCGGCGAGGACTACGGCGAGATATACGACCTTGAGGAGGACCCGCACGAGTTCGTGAATCTGTGGGAGACCTGCCCGCCCGCGGTGAAGGGCGACCTGGTCGCACGGCTTCTGGGTGCAGTGACGAAGCACCAGGACTGGTTGCCTCCCAAGATCAGTCACGCGTGAGCGGGTCCGCACGGTGCGGCCGCGGCCTCCTCGTCGGCCAGGCGATGTGCACACACGGCGATCCGAAACCGGCCCTTGACTCGCCGCGCCTTCGCGCCCATACTGCCGTCCGAACCAGATCGTTCCTTGGGACAGGAGGTGAGGAGATGGCGAAGGAGAGCGTGCTGCCGATCCGTGGCTTCATGCTGCACGTGACGCACTACGATCCCGTCTGGGCGAAGCGCAAGGCGCGCGAGAAGCCGATGGACGTGGACCTGGCACTTGAGATCGTGGACGCGATGGCCGAGGTGGACATGAACCTGCTGGTCATCGACATCGCCGACGCGGTGAAGTACAAGTCGCACCCCGAACTGGCGCGGCCTTACACAATTCCCATGGCGTCCCTGCGGAAGATCGCCCAGCGCGCGCGGAAGCGGGGCATCGAGGTCGTGCCCAAGCTCAACTTCGCCGGCAGCGGGCAGAATCAGCATAGCCACTGGATGCGCCCCTACCACCGGCCGTTCGACGGCAAGGAGCACTGGCGCCGGGCCTTCCAGCTCATCGACGAGGCGATCGGCGCCTGCAAGCCGGCGCGCTTCTTCCACATCGGCATGGACGAGGACCACTGGCACTCGCTGCGGCAATACGCCGAAGCAATCATTACCCTCGACAAAGGCATCAAGGCGCGCGGCTTGCGCACCATCATGTGGAAGGACTGCCAGGACTACTCCAGCGCCGAGGCGTGCAAGGAAAAGTCGCGGGCCTCGGAAAGCAAGATACCCAAGGACATCGTGCAGGTGCCCTGGGGATACGCCCGGGTGAAGGACGAGGAGGTGCGGCGGCTGCGCCGCAAGGGATTCGAAGTCTGGGGCGCACCGGGACGTGACCCGGACAACCTGCGGGGCTGGCGCGACGCCCTCCTGCGCTACGGCGGCACCGGCATCCTCCTGACCGCGTGGCGGCCCTGCCGTCCTGGAAACCGCTCGGCGCTGCTGAAGCTCATCCGGGAGGGAGGTCCCCTCTGCGCCGGCGGTTGAACCAACTTCGCCAGCGGGCCGTCATACGGGCTTCGGTTGGTCGGGGCGTCCGTCGGGGCGCGACTACTCAACCTGCGGGGGCTTGATGGGCATGGAATGAGAGTTCTCCGCGTGGTAGATCCGCGTGAGTTCCTGGAAGGCCTCTCTCAACGCTTCGCCCTGGAGTTCGCCTTCTCTCTCATACATCTCTTTGTCTACCAGAGCCCGCAGGTAGAAGATACGCCATCGCCAACTGCGACGGACTTGTTCCGTCAGCTTCGTCTCCACGCTCTTCACAATGTCAAAGGCCCGGGTCGCGTCCGCGCTGATACGATTCCGGCGGTGGTTCCTCTCAAAGATCCGAACGACTTCAAGCAAGTCCTCCGCGCCGTCGGGTGAGAACTCATAGGCCAGGTACTCCTTCACTGTGTCTTCGGCCTGCCGCCCGGGACTCCAGTAGAACTGCGCGCAGATGGCCTTGTTCAGGTCCTCATAGATCCCTTCCGAGTACGGGGCGCCGCCGGCCGCCTGGTGTTTGATGCGATCCCACAGCATCTGGAAGTGCGCCGGCGTCGGGTTGGCGCCGTAGCCTCCCCAGGGCGTCATGCCGAACATGCTGATCTCCGGGAAATTCACGAGCGGCAGGTCTCCCGGCACGCCTTTCTCCAGCACGTACTTCGGAAAGTAGTCGTCATGACCGTCGGCCATGATGTAGTCGGCCCAGCTCTTGTCTTCGTCCAAAGCGTTGGCCAGGCCCACCCATTCCCCGTCCGGATTGGCGTCGTTCTCGTTCTCGAAGCCCCAGGTTGAGAGAACAATCTTGCAGCCGTTGAACTTCGCTCGGGCGAGTCCCGCCAATTCTCTTGAAATGCCGACAAACCCACGCGCTCCCCACGGCCGGCACTGCTCGCAAGCACAGCCGCCTTCGTCGTAGGGCCAGAGCTGGAAGTAATCGAGGCCGACGTCCTTGAACTCGTCAAGGAGCTCGTCATACATGCGTATGAGCAGTTCCTTCGCTTCTGGTTTGCTCGCGCACAGGTTGACTCCGAAGTTGCCCCGGCGATGACCGGGCACCTTCACGCCGCGAAGGTCCGCCGGTGGCGTCTTGTATCCCTGGTTGGGGGCCTGGAGCAGACCAACCCGGAGGCCGTGTCGCTTCGCATGGGCGAACAGGGCCTTGAACCGCCCGAGCCATTTCTGCGCTTCGGCGTCTGAAAGGCTGTCGAACTGCCAGGTGGGGAAGTGGATGAGTATCGTGTTATACCCCCAGAGCGCAAGCTCCTCGACGTAGTGCTTCAGTTCTTCGGCCGGTGCCGCCTCGTAGAAGTTGTTGAAATGAGTGGCCAGGTATATTGCGCGGAATGGGCACTTCGGCACCGACGTGCCGCGCCACGTGCCGGGCGTGAACCCGCGGCGACCGTAGAGCGACGTGCGCAGGAACTTCCCAACGCCATACAGCACGCCGGGCTCGTCATTGCCGACAATCCGGACCGTGCTCTTCGGTCCATCGGTGACGTGGAACCCCTCGGCGCCGATCCCGGGCTCTACGGCCAGTTCCACCGTCACCGGGGCATCGCCGGCCAACGCAACCTTCGCGTCGCAGCGCTCCGAGATCTGCCTTGCCAGAACAGCGGCAACGTTGCGCAGCACTACGCCCGCCCCTTGAGGGATGACGATCCGGATCAGGGCTGACGTCTGGCCCTCTCTCTGAGCACCGGGTATAGATTGCCCCCCTGCCATCTTTGCCCTCCGTCAAGCTCCCTGTTGTGGCGAGCGGCCCCAGGTGGGAAGCATTGCCTCCTCCGCATGCTTCGCGCTGAGGAGGTGCCGGTCTGGCAGCCCGGCTTCCTCCGCCACGCCGTCTCCGGCCTTACAGTGCGAGGTGGCGCCTACCAGCCGAAGAAGCGGTAGGGGTCGTCCCACTCCTCTGGCACGTCCAGGTAGAGGCCGTCGAGCCAGCGCTTCTCGCCCTCCCCGACCGGGCTGGAGAAGCGCCCGAGCAGCGCCGTCCGCCCGGCCGCGCCCATGTTGGCCAGCAGGCGCGTCGTGAGGAAAGAGGTCCGCCTGAAGGTCCGCTTGACGCTTTGCTTGGTGGAATCGAACTTCCACGGCGCAAGCTGACAGAAGACGACGTTTGCATCCTCGGCAGTGGCCAGGACGCCATCGCCGATGGCGATGACTCCCGCCGAGACGAGGGGGACTTCCCCCGCGGCGCGGTTGTGGACGTCCGCCGGCCCGACTCCCGCCAACAGCGTGTTCAGGCCGAACGGTTCGAAATAGGCCGCGATGTGTTCCTGTTTCTTGATGCCGACCTTCAACGGCAGGAACGCGTTGGCGTCCCCTTCGTCGAGCCCGATGGCCAGCAGGTTGCCGCCTGCCCTCAGGAAGTCGGCGATGGTGGCCGCGTTTCTGGCAAGCCTCCGTCCTCCAGTGGGTCCCACGACCAGCACCTGGTCGGCCGACAGCGTCCCGCCCTGGTAGGAGCCCGGGGAGAGGCCGGCGGATTCGAGATGGCTCTTGCCGGCCGCCTCGCCCGCGTAGACGACCGTGCGCCGCTGCGCCGGCTGCCAGGCAGATACGTGCTGGAGGATGTTGCGGGCCAGCGTCTCCGCCGCCGGGTCGGACTCGGTGCGGCCGGTCACGTCCATCTGGCAGAACAGGACCATGCCCTTGCCCTCGCGGTACTCCATGAGGGGGCTGTACTGGAGGCTGTAGCCGCCGTCGAGGATGGGCAGGAAGTCGCCGCAGGCCGGCTTCTCGATCAGCGCCGAGGCCACGTTGCCGCGATTGCCGCAACGCCACACCCGCGTGACGGGGATGTCGCACCACTTGACCGTTGGGCGGCCGTAGGAGCGCATTTCGTAGGTAAGGCGTGGCGGCAGGATGGTCGCATCGCCGCGCCAGTTGCGCAGGTGCTCGTCGGCAAGCCCGGCCAGAAGCGGATGATCGGGCACCCGCTTGAAGACCCACCGCAGCCCGTACTCGGCCACGCGGAATCCGAACCGTTTCTCCAATACGTCCGGCGTCTGCTCGAACACGATTACCTTGAGGCCGTCCCGGACGCGTGCAACATCGGGCCCCGGCCCGTCAACCGTCAGGGCGCCCTTGCCGACGATGAGGGTGTCGTAGGCCGACAGATCGGCAGCCGCGTCCACGCGCTGGCAGCGGACGCCCATCCCGTCCAGCAGCTTGCCGGTCTCGCCCTTGGGGTCGAAGAGGGCGATCTCGGCGCCCACCAGGGGAGCCGACGGCCCCGGCATGACGTCGATCGAGAAGGAGTCCACCTGGGTCTCGCCGCTGCTGAACCTGACGGTGGCGCTGAGTTCATACTTTCCGGGCGCCAGCGAGGCCGGCAGCTCGAAGCTCAGTGGAATGCGTTCCTGCTCGCCCGTGGGCAGCGTGACCGTCTTGCTGCCGGTGACGGCCTGGGGCAGGCCGAACGACCACTCGCACTCGGCCGTCACGGTTTCGCGGGAGTTGTTGATGACGATGATCTGTTTCTGGAAGGCTTCGCCGGGCAGGAAGTTGTGGTCCTTGCCTGTGAAGGCCGCGGGCTTGCCGCCGATGTAGGCCAGCAGGGGCTGGTTGTTGCGGATCAGGGCCTGCGCCGCGACCGTGGCGATCCAGTCCGAGTGCTCGAAGGCCATGTCTATCCGTTCGTACTGCCGATC
>DAOVRD010000154.1 GCA_030628375.1 Planctomycetota bacterium | reverse complement strand
CACTCGCCGCAGCCGGGGCCGGCTGCGCTACATTCGCATTCGACGTAGCCCCATGTAGCTCAGGCGCCCCCGCCTGAGTTCTGGCCATTCCCATTCGCCGCAGCCGAGGGCGGCTGCGCTACATTGCGAGCCGGACCTTCTGCCCGGTTCCAGAGCGGCGGTTGACGCGCCGGCCCGCGTGGCGTACGATTGTGCGCCGACGCGGACCCGGACATCGCAGCAGGGCTGGGCGGAAAATGACGATGGGCCCTCCACAAGAAGAACGACAAGGGCGTAGAACTCAGGGCGGTTCCCCAAACTCAACCGTGGTCAGGAGGTGAAGATGGCCCGCATAAAGATCGGGATGGTCGGACTGGACACCTCTCATTGTGAAGTGTTCATCAAGGCGCTCAACTACGAGGAGGGCCCTCGGTCCGTCAAAGGGGGCGAGGTGGTCGGTGCATACCCGGGAGGCAGCAAGCTGTGCGCCGTCAGCCGGGACCGTGTCGAGAAGTTCACCAAGACCATCAACGAGGACCACGGGGTAAAGATCTACGACTCCATGGAGGACCTCGGCAAGGACGTAGAGGCGTTTGTGCTGTCCAGCGTGGACGGACGCCAGCACCTGGAGCAGTTTGAGGTCCTGTCCCAGTTCGGCAGGCCCGTCTTCATGGACAAGCCCATGGCCTGCTCGTTCGCCGATGCGAAGCGGATAGCCGAGCTTGCGGCCGAACGGGACGCCCCCGTCATGTCCGCCAGCGGCGTCCGCTTCTCCAACTCCGCAAAGGACCTTCTCGAACCCGACGCCGAGGTCATCTCCTGCGAAGCGTTCGGCCGCATGCCGGTCCTCGAGGACTATCCCACGTACTTCTGGTACGGCGTGCACGCAGCGGACCTGCTCTTCTCCCACATGGGCAAGGGCTGCAAGAGCGTACAGGCACTGCACGGGGACGAGATAGACCTGCTCGTCGGCCTGTGGGAGGGCGGCCGCACCGGCACCGTCAGGGGCGCCCGGTCGTTCCAGTACCCCTTCGGCTGTGCCGTCTATTCCAGCAAAGGCATCGTCCAGACCCCGATCGGCGGCGGCCCGTCCGCTTACAACCCGCTTCTGGAGAAGGTGATCGCTTTCCTCCAGACCGGCGAGTCGCCCGTGGACATCGAGGAGACCGTGGAAGTCATGGCGTTCCTGGAAGCCGCCGGACAGAGCCTGGACAAGGGCGGCCAGCCCGTCGAGCTGCCCTGCTGAGCGGACTGCTGGAGGCTGACTGCTGATTACTGCCCCCGCTGACGCCCCACCGGCACGGGCCACCTCACAGGCCCGGCGACCAGAGGTACAGAAAAGCCGGCCCGCGGCGCCTCAGCAGCAGGTTCAGGCCGTGCTCGATAAGGCCCGTCTCCGTCGGCGCGACGGCGTAGACGTTCGTGTTGTAGTGCGGGAAGGGCCGGTAAAGGATCACGTCGGCATCCTCGACGCCCGCCAGCGCCATCGCCTCGGCCAGCGCGTCCTCGAGGTAGCCGACCCGGTCAACCATGTGTATCTGCAATGCCTGCTCCGCGGTCAGGATGCGCCCGTCCGCAACGGCGGCCAGATCGCTGTCCGTCATGGTCGGCCGGCGTTCTTCCACCGCGTCTAGGAAACGGTCAAAAAGCGCGCCGATGACGCCTTGCAGGATCTCGCGTTCTTCGTCCGTCATCGGACGGGTGGGCGAGCCGATGTCCTTCTTTTCGCCGGACTTGATCGTGTCCGAACGCAACCCGACCTTCCCGAAGAGCCCCTCGACGTTCATAAGCTGCATTATGACGCCCACCGACCCGGTGACCGTAGTGGGCGAGGCGACGATGCGGTCGGCGGCAAGCGCCACGTAGTAGCCCCCGGAAGCGGCCGTGCCCATCAGGGCCGCCACCACAGGCTTGCCCGTTTCGGACCGGAACCGCCGTATCTCCTGGTAGATCACGTCGCTGGCCGACGCCTCGCCTCCGGGGCTGTTTATGCGCACCACGATGGCCCGCACGCCCGAGTCCCCGGCGGCCCGCTCCAGCTTCTCTCGCACGTCGGCGACCGTCGTGCCGCTGAGCAACCAGGTGTCCTCCACGCCGAGGAAGCCGTCCACGTCAATCAGCGCTATCCGGTCGGGCTCCCACCAGCGCGGCGACGCCTTCACCACGACCTCTTCCATCCTGCCCCCACCGAACGTGCTGATGCTTATGCAGCCGGAGCAGACGACCGGAAGAACGGCCAGGATCGCAATACTGACCACACGCCTGATCATGATATGTCTCCCTTCACGCAGTCAGAGATGACGGGCAGAACGCGCCTCCATGCCGGAACGCGACCGAGGCACGCCGCACCCGAATGGCAGTGTACATGAGCCGCCATACGAGTCAAGCCCCGGCGGCGCAGCGCGGTCTCGACAGCCGGCGCCCTGGCATCACCCCACACCTGGATCTGACCGCCGGCTTGACTTTGCCGATGGGCTCAACTAAATTGGTAGAGGGCGCACCGATAGCTGTGCACGGGCCCCGGCGTGCATTCCGCCGGGCGTCCGATCGCGCCTGCCAGCCGGGCGAGGCGGCGTAGCCAAGAGGACCAAGGCGAAGGTTTGCAAAACCTTTATCCACGGGTTCGAATCCCGTCGCCGCCTCCACACCCTCGCCCGTTGGTGAAGGTTGTCCCAAAGACGGGCATCAATTCGATAGCCTTCAGCCCGGACGGGCTTTCGCTGGCCAGCGCGTCTAGTGCGTCCTACGACGGGACAGTGAAGTTCTGGAACCCGGGGGACGGAAGCCTGCAGATGGAACTGCACGCCTTCCGGGAATGACTCGACTGAACAACCTGCGCGGCAGCGGGAGAGGCGGGCGAGCGACCTCTGCCGATCCCACCAGCCGCCATTTTCCCTTTGCGCCGATCTGCCCCCGTCTTAGAATATGGCGTCGGTGCCCTTGTGACAGGGCAGCTCCGGGCGAGTGGCGGAAAGGCAGACGCACTGGACTTAAAATCCAGTGGTCCGATAAGGACCGTGGGGGTTCGAATCCCCCCTCGCCCACCACGCACCGCTTCGGCGTAGCGGTGCGTGCCCTCCGAAGCTCTTGAGCGAAGGCGGGGCTCGCGCCAAGGACAGTTCTGTGACGGCAGTTCTCCCTATCGTTGCCGCGCGGAGGCGACGATGAAACGCTTAACGTGCCTTCCCACCATTCTTGTGGCGCTTATGGCCTTGCAGGGCTGCGCCGTGGTGGACGTGCTGTCATTTGCCCGCGGACAGAAGCTGCTGACCATCGATCCGAACGACGTGGTCTTTCTGGGGGTGGACGCCCAGGGCTTCCACCTCGAGGTGGGCCTGAAGTTCCAGAATCAGAGCGAGGGCGAGGTAAGCATCACGCGCGTTTCCCTGAATGCCTTGCTCGAGGACAGGGAAGTGTTCTCCATGGAAAGCACCGAGCCGGTCCACATCGGCTCGAAGGGTACGATCATCGTGCGGATGCCAGCCGTCATAAGAACGGCGGGCGGCGTGTTGGCGGCCGCAGCGGGAGAAAGAGCCCTGGTGTTCGCAGGCACCGCCACCGCGGACCTGGGCCTTTTGGGCCAGAAGGAGTTCACTTTTCAGTCGGAGCACAAGCTGTTTCCTTCGTCCCGGGCGCACGTTGAATTCGAAGGGCTCTCGCTGGCGGAAAGCTCCGTGCGCGGGCTGCTGGAGGCCGGCGCCGGCACGGAGCAGGCCGATGGCCTCTTGGAACATGCCGAAGCGATAAAATGGCCCTTGGCGGCGCGGTTTGACTGCCTCCGACTGGTGGCCCGAGCTATCTGATGAAGATCTACTTTGAGTACAACTTGCTGCAGCGGCTGGTTGACTACCGCGATGGGGGGGTTGCGGCAAGCACCGATCCGCGGTGGCAGCCAGACCATGAAGCGCTCGCCCATATATGGGGGTGTTTCGAACAACGTGAGATCGTTCTGACAATATGCAAGGAAGACGCACTTGAGGAGTTCCGCGAGTATATCAGGAAGTGGGCTCCCCAGAAAGCACGAGTCTACTCGCGCATCAGAGCGAACTTGACGTGCCGCATGAGGCGCAAGTACGATCTATTCCAGAAGCTGCATCACGGGGCGCTATTGATTGCGCCGTGGGGTGACTACGGGTACGGCTGTGGTCCCTACGGCGGGGGAGAGAGAGCAAGTTATGAGCTCTTGGGCGAGATCAGGATAGCCTTGGGAAGAACAGACACTAAGAACTCTCACCAAGACCGCGACGCGAGGCACTTGATGCACTCCGTGCTCTACGGTTGCGATTATCTCCTGACGATGGACTACGTCGTCGTTGATAAACTCTCTCGGTTGCCGCGCCGGCTTGCAGGTTACCTGTCCAGCCGGAATCTGAAGCTACGGGTAACCCATCCGGCCCGCTTTCGGCTCGTGTGGCAACGCGTGTCGCGATCAACGCCAACGTGTAACGAGCCGAGCGGAGGGAACCGTTCATGAGAAAGCCTCGCGCAGGAGTAGTTTCTTTCTTGGCTTCCCTACAGCTACTTGCAGAGGTAGTCGCGGGATTCTTCGTCTTCTGCGTGCGGACCTATACGGCTTCCGCTGCCGCTCCGCGGCTCGTGCCGCCGGCCGCCCACGCCCGTTCTCAAGAGAAGCAGGCGGTCGAGAAGTTGAAGGGCGCGGGGCTGTCGCCCTGGCCCACGTAAGTGAGGAGAGCCAGTATGCTGCGTCTGATGTTCAAACCACGGGTGTTCCGCGAGAACGTTAGGGCCATGGCAAGCTCTCTCCAACTCAGGGCGATGCACCGACGGGCCGCATTCAGAGCCGCATTCGCGACCGTCACAGAGATCGACGAGCAAATCAAGCGCGAGGGGGCAAGCCAATATGGCGGCCCGGGGTACGCGGAAAGACTGCTCCAGACGCCTGAAGGGAAGGAGCGTCTGAAGTGGCTTGAGGCAGAGGGCGGGACAGTCCAGGACTTCATCGACTTCTGGACGACCGATGAGCTGACGCGGCGATGCACGGCCCGGCTGAACACGAATGACCAGAAGGCGTTCGCTGCTGCGCTTCGGGATGACGGGCTCACTGCCGAGGAGGTAGTGGAGCGTCTCAAGGGGATGTTCGCTCTCTGGGGTGAGATCACCGGGAAGCACGACACGTGGCGGCCGGAGGACCGCCCGCTGCCTCCCGAGCTCAGTCTTCGATATTACTCGGCACTGAAGCGGGAGGGTTTCCAGTGGGTGCACACGGGCAGTGAGCGCTGCGGAACAGTCAATGCTTTCATCCGCGCGACCATACGGGACGGCACTCTATGAGGCGATCAGCCTCAGGTGCCGCAACGGAGATCCTGGCGGGACATGCTATTATGGGCCGATCCACCTGGCCCAGAACGAACGCGAGGCCACATTCCTTCGGCTGCCTCCTGGACGCCGGTCTGCGCCCCGGTCTCGCCGCCTGCTTTGGCGTGCAGCGACAGCTTCGGCAGCCCTCCTTTGGGGAGGGGCGTTCACGCTCTGCCAAGGATGACTTGCAGTGTCTCGACCAACGGCGGGAGGTCCTCCCCGAGCGTACTCCAGACGACGTCGAGATTAATGTCGTAATAGGTATGGACCAGTCGGTGGCGCATGGCGACCATCTTCGGCCAGGGAAGCTCCGGGAGCTCACCTTGTGTTTCGGGCGATACTTGGCTGGCGGCCTCGCCGATGATCTCAACGCATTTCACAACGGCGAGTGCCAGTTGACGATCCGCCTCGAGGTCTTCGCGAACTCGGCCTTCGGCGAACGAGAGCGCATCTCGGGCCGCGTCGAGCATGTGTTGAAGCCGGATGCGATCTTCATTCTTCATATTCCACCCGGGCCTCAGCGAGGACGGCATCCCGGAAGTAACGGCTAAGGTCTTCCGGAGTGCGCAAATCGACCTTGCGGCCCCCAAAGATCTCGGAGAGATCCAATTCCAAGCCAGCCAGGCGAATGAGGCCCGGCACATGACCTGGCTCGAACTCGACCAAGACGTCCACATCGCTCCCGGCCCCGAAGTCCCCGCGAAGGGCTGATCCGAAGAGCGAGAGACGTCGGATATGGTGCTTTCGGCAGAACTCGGCGATCTTATTCCTGTCGGGATTAAGTCTGACCCCCATCAGCCTCTCCTCCTTCCAGCAGAAGGCTACCCCATTATACCGATCCACGATCCCGTCTTGCACACGTTTTCGCGTGTCTTTATTCTCCGCGCGTCAGCCCAGCCGAGCTTCCTGGCCCCTGCTGCCTGACGAGCAGCCGTTGCGCCAAGCGCGCCGTCGAGAGGAGTCTCGGCACCAGACGACTCGATATCCAGCGCAGGTTTGAGGAGGAAGCGGCCTGCGGGAAAATGGTAGAATGCACCGCCCCCGTGGCACGGGCAGCGAAACGGCCGCGGGCTGAATCACATCGGATTCTCCTGAGGAGGGCGCCAATGAGGTCGCCAGAGCTGTTCGTGGGATTCTGTCTCCTTTCGCTGGCAATCCTGCCGCTTGCGAGCGGCTGCGCCGGGTCCCGGGAGCGCGCCGTCCACAGCACGGGCCCGGTGACCATCAGCCGGATGAACTTCCGCGGCTGGCGCAACTCCTACCGGCTCACCAACGGCCAGGTCGAGTTGATCGTCGTGCCGCAGATTGCCCGCATCATGAAGTACTCCCTGGTCGGCGGGGAGAACCTGCTCTGGGTGAACGACGAGATGACGCCCGACGCGACGGGCCAGCAGTTTCCGCCGCCCGACCCGAAGAAATGGGCCAACTTCGGCGGCTATAAGCTCTGGATGGCGCCCGAGCAGGAGAAGGGGTGGCCGCCCGACTGGCAACTCGATCGGGGACCGTGCAGGGCGCCATACACAGGGGACGGCTCGCTCCACCTGATCGGCATGGCCAGCCAGAAACACGGCATCCGGTTCGACCGCAAGATAACGCTGGCGCCGCACGGCACGCGCGTCGAGATCGAACAGACCATGATCAACGTGTCCAAAGGCCCCGTCAGCGGCGCAATCTGGGAAGTGACCCAGGTCAAGGCCGACTGCCTGGCCTTCGTGCCGATGGGCCCCGGCGCAACGTACCGCGTGAGCAAGACCGAGGACCTGGACGACCAGTGGAGCCGGGCGGACGACATGCTGCTGCTGAGGCCGTCGGGCAAGCCCAACAAGGTCTTCATCTCCGGCCCCCCGGGCTGGCTCGGCTGCCAGCGGGGCGAGGTCCTCTACCTGAAGTCGTTCGACTTCCCCCAGGAGCCGACGCCCGAGACCGAGGCGCCCCGGGAGGTCTACACCAGCAACCTGGGCTACATCGAACTGGAGGTCGTGGCCCCGGCAGTCACCCTGGAACCCGGCCAGAGAACCACGTTCAACGAGACCTGGCAGCTCGCCCCCGCCGTAGCGGCGGCCACCGACCGGAGTCTGGTTGCATCCATCCGCGCAAGGGTCGAACAACTGCTCCAGCGATAGCGCGCGGCCGCCCCCGCACTTGCCCGGACTCAACGGCTGCGCCGGGCGAACGCGCAGCGCCCCCTTCCGTTGACAAACCGCCCCTCGTTGGGTAGGTGTATGCCCTTCAGCTTGCACGGTTACCCGTTTGCGGGAGAAGGGAACAATGGCAAAGACAGTCAGAGTGGGCGTTATCGGGACCGGCGGGATCGCCACACGGCAGGCCAGGCGGCTGGCCGAGCTGGATGATGTCGAGATCGTGGCCGGATGCGACGTCAGCGAAGAGAACCTCCGTAAGTTCGCCGAGAAGTACGAAGTGCCGCACACCTTCAGCGACTTCAACGAAATGGTGCAGCTTGAGGAAATGGACGCCGTCACCGTCTGCACGCCCAACTACATGCACAAAGACCCCACCATCGCTGCGTTGAAGGCGGGCAAGCACGTGATGGTCGAGAAGCCGATGGCCATGAACGCGGGTGAGGCCCAGGCAATGGTGGACGCCGCCGAGCAGAGCGAAGCCGAGTTGACCATGGGGTTCCAGTTCCGGCTCGCGCCCGAAGCGCAGGCCATCAAGCGCTTTGTGGACGAGGGGCGCCTGGGCAAGGTGCTGTTCGCCCGCTGTCAGGCGCTGCGGCGACGCGGCATCCCGAGCTGGGGAGTGTTCGGACAGAAGGAGTTGCAGGGAGGCGGTCCGCTGATAGACATCGGCGTCCACATCATGGAATGCGCCCACTACCTGATGGGCGAGCCGAAGCCGGTCGCCGCCAGCGCCCAGATCTTCACCTACCTGGGCAACAGGGAGCCGGCCGCGGCAGCGCCGTGGGGACCGTGGGATTGGAAGACCTACACCGTCGAAGACCTTGCCATCGGCATCATCCGGTTCGACAACGGCGCCGTCATGTCCGTCGAGTCGAGCTTCGCCGCGCACATCAAGGAGGACGTCCTCAACTGTCAGCTCATGGGCGAGGAGGGCGGCTGTGTGCTTCACCCGCCCACCATCTTCGCCGACCAGGCCGGCACTATGATCAACATCGAGCCCCACTACGTGGGCAAGTACCAGGCGATGGACAAGAAGATAGAGGACTGGATCGGCCGCGTCCGGGGAGAGGTGGAGACGCAGTGCCCCGCCATCGCCGGCCTGCACGTCCAGAAGATGCTCGACGGCCTATACGCCAGCGCCGAAGCCGGCAAGGAAGTGCCCATCGAGTAGGCCTACAACGTCAGCCTTCGCACGACGGAGGCGACGGCAATTATGAATTAATAATTATGAATTATGAATTGGCGTTCAGGCGGTCTCTTCTCGCCAGGAGCGCACGAGGAGGTCGTCTTTGAACTCGAAGTGGTAGCGGATGACGCGCTCGCTATCGCTTTTCCACACCACAATGAAGATGATGCCCCACCCGACTTTGTTGCGCCGGGTATGAACGTAGGTGAGCACTTCCCGGCCGTCTTCAAGCTTCAGGCACTGGGTCGGCGTGCCGAACGCGGCGATGATGTCGTCGCGCGTCGTGGCGCCTTCCCGCACGGACTCCAGGCTTGCCTTCACAACGGCGGCGCCGCTCGTCTTGACGTTGCGGTCGTACATGACGAGACAGCCCGTCGTGAGTAGAACGACGCACATCAAGGCCGCCACAGCCGAACCCACACGCAGTCGGTGCGAAAGCTTCGCCATTCTGAGTTCCCTCCCGGATCCCGTGTCATGGCTCAGCGCCCCTGCCGCCGAGCACCGTGACTCTCGCCTTGCCACAATTGCCTCCCATGGGAAAGGTGGGATTAGACGAGAATTTGCTCTCGCAACAAGATACTCTAAGGACGGGCGGCTTGTCAATACGGAAAAGAGAATTCATTCTCGCGTCCTGCGAGGCCGCGGATTCAACGCCTTTCTGCCAGCGCGCCGACCGGGCGCGCCACCTTCTAAGCCGAGGGAAGCGCAGATGCGCAAGATAGGAGCCCCCCCCGTTGTGTGGGTAGCCCCCGGCGTCTCGCCGGGGGCCCCAT
>DAOVRD010000007.1 GCA_030628375.1 Planctomycetota bacterium | reverse complement strand
CCCTGGACATGGTCTACACGTGCGGTCCGGAGGCGATGATGCACGCGGTGGTCTCCGTCTGCCGGGCGGCGGGGGTGGACTGCCAGGTCTCGATGGAACGCTACATGAAGTGCGGCATCGGGGTCTGCGGGCAGTGCGACTGCGACGGACGGCGGGTCTGCGCGGAGGGGCCGACCTTCGATATCGAGGAGCTGTCCCAGATGCCGAGCTTTGGCCACGTGAGGCGCGACAAGACCGGGCGACGGATTGATGTGGAAGGGGCGCAGCAGTGCCTGCCCCCGCCTCGCAGGGGGGGTTGAGACGTGTCAGGCCGGATCGCAGCCGAGCACGAGCGTCTCGCAAACCGCCGGGTGCCCCCCGCGCCGAACCGTCTACGTGTCTGGGTGGCGGTCTTGCTCGGGTCGCTCGTTACCTCCGGGGGCCTTGCTCTCGCACGCAGTCCGGGCGCTGCGTTGAACGTGGTGGAGGCGACCGAGCTTACGGGCCTCTACCGTTGGCTGCTTGAGGCCTACGCGGAACATCCGAATCTGTATGCTCTGGGCACCACCCTCTTCCTTGTGGCCTTTGGGCTGCTGATAGGCCTGCTGGCGGAAGCCCTGCTGTCGCTGTTGGGGATCCAGACAGGGCGAACGGACCGCGTCGAGTGATCTCGCTGGTGAGCCTGTTAAGAAAGGAAACTTGTGCTTCCTTACGGCCTGTGGCTGGCGTTGTGCTCAGGGCTGAGCACGCAAGGTGGCCGGGCGCGCTGCTGTACGGGCACGGCGCGCCGTGCCCCTACGACTCCGCGTCACGCGCGCTGCCAGCATGAGTGCGGGAACACAACACGATTTCTTTCACAGTCTCGCGGGTGAGCGCGCATGGACTCGTTCAACATATTCCTGCCGTTTGTGGGCAATGAGTTCAACGTGCTGGCCCTGGTCGGCATCGGCTTCGCCGTCGGGGTGCTGGCGGGCTTCTTCGGGATGGGCGGGGGATGGGTCCTGACTCCGGCCCTCTATAGCCTGGGATTCCCGATGCAGTTCGCGATCGGCACGGGTCTGGCCGAGATAACCGCACATAGCGCCCTCGCCTCCGTCAAGCACCGCAGGATGGGCAATGTGGACTACACACTCGGGCTGGTGGTCGGGGCCTTCATGACGGTCGGCGTGGAGGGGGGAAAGCGCGTGGTCAACTGGCTGGTCGCCAGGGGCATCGCCGGTCCTGTCGTCGGCTGGCTTTACGTGGTGTTCCTGCTCGCCCTGGGGTTGTACATGATAGGGGACTATGCTGTCGGGTTGAGGCGGTCTGTGCCGGGATCGGGTTCCGGCGGTTCCGGGTCTCGGGCAACGAGCGCGTCAGGCGAAGCGGCGTCGAAGTTCGCTTTCTTGACGATCCGGCCTACGGTCACGCTGCGAAGCTGCGATGTTCAGGTCTCCTTATGGGTCCTGGCGGGAGTGGGTCTTGCGGTAGGATTCCTGGCGGGGGTCTTAGGCTGCGGCGGCGGGTTCGCGCTGGTGCCTGCTTTCGTCTATCTGATCGGCATTCCCACCGTTGTGGCCGTCGGGACCAGTCTGCTCTGCGTCGTGATCTCGGGCGCGTATGGGGCTTTCGCCTACGGGGCACAGGGCAACGTGGAGCTGATCGCCGTGCTCTGGATGCTCGTCGGCGGGACCATAGGCGCGCAGTTCGGCACATCGGCGACCAGGCACGTGAGAGGATACGGCATCCGGCTGCTCTACGCCGTCATGCTGCTGCTGGCCGCGACGGGAGTGGTCATGAAAGAGCTTGCCGTGATGCCGGACGGGGCTGGTGATTCCAGACTTGCCCCGGTTGTCATACTCGGCGGGGGGCTGATGATGTCTTTCGTCATCATCGGGTTGATGATGGCGTCCATTGTGCGTGGTGGCAGGCAAGGCGAGGCGGGGTGAGCTATTCCGTTTGCCGCTGCGCCTGGCGCGCGGTCTCGTTCGTTGCGAGAAGGGCGCTGAGAAGCGCCTCGCAGAAGGCCGGGACGTCGTCGAAGTCCCTGGCGTAGAGCGGCTCGCCCACGACGATGGTCAGACGAGTCCAGGGCTTCGGGATGACGAACCGGTCCCAGCTATTGGCCGTCCAGGCGTGTTCCGCTGCCACGCCCAATGGATGGACCGGCAGGCCGGAGCGTCTGGCCAGCAGGCCAATGCCCGGCTGAACGGAGAACCTGGGTCCGCGCGGGCCGTCGGGGGTGACCGCGATGCTCCAGCCCTCCCGCATTCTGGCCATAATGCCCCTGAGCAGCTTGATGCTTCCGCGCGTGGTCGAACCCCTCACGGACGCCAGCCCGACTCTGTCCATGATGTGTGCGACGTATTCGCCGTCCCTGTGCTCGCTTACGGGCACGCAGATGCGGCGGTGGTGGAAATGGCCCAGCACGGGGAGGATGTGCTGGTGCCAGAAGGCGGCGATCACCTGTTTGGAGCCGCTGCGAACGCCGAGGTCCACGTCAGTCGGGTCTATGAGGTGAACGCGCCACGTGGCGTGGAGGGCGCGCGCCAACCCCGCCCCGAGGCACGCCGCCAGCGACAAGTCGATCCTGCGCTGAAGAATGGGCATGACGCCCTCCACACGGGTCCGGTCTGAAGCCGGCCACCATCGTCGGCGCCGTCAGGATGTGCGCCGGCGTGCATGAGGATAACCTCTGCCAGGTCAGGCTGTCAATCAGAGCGGTTTCCTGCGCTCTCCGGGGCGCCCCGCGTTGTGTGCGGACGCCCCAGGCGCTAGAATACGCTGCGAGAGGGCTCCCCTCTGAGCGGAGCGTGGACGGCCTGGGGAGGGATTGCTTCGGCAATGTCGCTGAAACGAGAACTGGGCGCGCTGGGCGTTTTTGCCATAGCGACCGGGGCGATGATCAGTTCCGGCCTGTTCGTCCTGCCGGCCATCGCGTTCGCCGAAGTCGGCCCGGGCGTGTTCCTGTGCTATCTGGCGGCCAGCCTGCTGCTGTTGCCGACCCTGTTGAGCAAGGCGGAGCTGATGACGGCCATGCCGAAGGCGGGGGGCGCCTACTACTTCATTGACCGCAGCTTCGGGCCCGGTTTGGGCACGGTTGGCGGTATCGCTGCCTGGGCATCGCTGGCTTTCAAGAGCGCGTTCGCCCTCCTGGGTGTGGGCGCGCTGGCCAGTTTCGTATGGCCGCAGATGTTGCTGTGGCAGATCAAGGCGGTGGCCTGCGCCTTCTGCGTGTTGTTTGCGGTTGTCAACCTCGTTGGCGTCAAACACGTCGGGCGGGCTCAGGTCGCGCTCGTAGCGATCCTTCTGGGCGTGTTGATCGCCTATTCGGCCGGGGGCATCCGCCAGTTGGACATGGCGTGCTATCGTCCGCTCTTGCCACGCGGCTTGAAGTCTCTGCTGGTCGGCACGGCAATGGTGTTTGTCTCCTTTGGTGGCGTGACCAAGGTGGCGGCGCTTGCCGAGGAAGTCCGAGAACCCAAGAAGCATCTTCTGGTGGGGATGTTCGCTGCCTCGGCCGTGGTCGGTATCCTCTACGTCGTGACGGTTTTCGTTACTGTCGGGCTGCTGCCTGCGTCGGCCCACGAATGGTCGCTGGCACCCCTGTCGGAGGCTGCCGGGAGGACCTGGGGCACGTTTGGCGCGGTTGTGTTGGGGCTGGCGGCGTTGTGCGCATTTCTGACTACCGGCAACGCCGGGATTATGGCGGCCTCTCGCACGATCATGGCGATGGGGCAGGACGATCTGCTGCCACGGCGACTGGGTTCGGTCAACCAGAGGTCCGGCACGCCCGTCTACGCCATCCTGTTAACGTCCGGCTTCATGCTCGCCGTGATCCTCGTGCTGGACCTGGCGTTATTCGTCAAGGCGGCGTCTGCGATGAAGATCCTGCTGTTCGTGTTCGTGATGCTGTCGGTGATACTGATGCGCGAGAGCCGGATCCCGACGTACAGGCCGTCCTGGCGGAGCCCCTTCTACCCGTGGTTGCAGATCGTGGGCATCCTCTGCTATGCGTTCCTGCTGGTCGAACTGGGCACTGTCCCCCTGGCCATTTGTGGCGTTATCCTCGGCGCTGCTCTCGTCTGGTACGCTCTTTACGCCAGGATTCACGTGGTGCGCGAGTCGGCGCTGATACACGTCGCTGCTCGCCTGGCCGAGGCGGATTTCCAGGACCACGATCTGGAGGCCGAACTGTCGCGCGTCGCCCGGGAAGGTGATGTGATCCTTCAGGACAGATTCGACCGTCTCATCGAGCACTGCACGGTTCTGGATCTTCCCGGCCCCCTATCCCGGGATGAGCTTCTTCGCGCAGCGGCCGAGCAGCTTTCGCCTGGCATTGGCCGCCCGGCGGAGGAGGTATGGACGCTCCTGTGCAAGCGTGAAGAGCTGTCTTCCACTGTGATCAGGCCGGGCCTGGCCATTCCTCACTTGATCCTGGAAGGCCTGGATTCCTTCGGAGTCCTGTTGGTTCGGAGCCGCGAGGGGATCGTGTTCTCCGAGGACGACCCGCCTGTTCATGCGGTCTTCGTGCTGGCGGCATCGCCCGAGGATCGCAACTTCTACCTCAGGGCGCTCGTAGCCATTGCCGAGATAGCGCAGGACGAGGAGTTCGACCGGAAGTGGCTGGCTGCCGGCAGCACGGAGGCGCTTCGGGAAGTGGTGCTTGCTGCCGAACGCCGCAGGGATCACGCGCCCGCCGACGCATGATGCGTCGCGCTTCCTGTTCCTCGCCCGCGGGCGAGTGGAGCTTTAACGTTGAAATTGGTGGTTGTCACGTCGAGGCACCATTGTATACGTGTCGGGTGGCCACTGCACGTCCGCAATGCTGGTAGGCTGGATCCGCTTTCGTAGGGGCACGGCGCGCCGTGCCCTTACTTCACAAGGCTGAAATGGCCCTACCCGGAAGTTCGGTGCTGAAGCTCCACTACTCCGCTTTGGCGCGCCTCTGTACGCGACCACGCAGATACCCCAGCCCGGCCAGCAGCAGCCAGGGCACGCTCAGGAGCAGTACCGGTATGGCGTAGAGCGCCCCGCGCGGCCGGCGAAGAGTGCGCGCCGCCTGTTGGAGACCCGAATACAGCACCAGGAGCAGATAAGAGCCGGTCAGGGTTCCCAACCAGCACCACTGGCGGATGATGGCAGGGTGCCTCTCCTTGCCGAACAGTCCGGGCCACCAGTCGTCGCGGATAAGCAGCACGACCGCTGCGTAGGCGGCGAAGTTCAGGATGGCCACGGGGCATTCCCAGTGCACCAGGGGAGCCCGCAGTGCCAGGAATCCTCCCCAGACCAGAAGCGCTATGCTGAGTATCACCGCGGCCGGCAGGCTGAGAACGGCCAGCGGCAGCAGGAGCAGTGAGATGAGGGCCGCCGCGAACACGCCGGAGTTCAACCAGCGAAGATCGTAGAGCCGGTCCAGCACGGCATCTGTGTATCCGTACAACCACGCCTCTCGCATCACGCCGCGCAGGCGCCGGTGGCGTTCCGGCACGTTGTAGGAGGCTACGGCGGCGTCGGTCAACACCACGGAGTAGCCGGCGTCGGCTATCTTGATTGAGATGTCTATCGCCTGGCCGGGGCTGGCCATGTGGCCGCCGCGGAAGTAATGGATGTCGGCCAGCAGGCTGGCGCGGTAGGCATCGCACAAGTGGCTGACGGCCCGCTGAGGGCTCAAGCCGGGCCTGGAGCTGCGCCTCTGCTGCGGATCAATGGACTCCAACAACTGCGCCGGCAGGCCCGACTCCGTCCGGCCCATTGCGAAGCACTGGCTGACCACCGCGCCGACCTCGTCGCTGTCGAACGGCTCGACCATGCTCCGTATCCAGCCGTTGCCCACGGGGATGCAATGGGGCATCAGCAGGATCTTGACCTGTCCCCGGGCGGCCCGCATCCCGCTGTTGATCAACTGGTCCGTGGTGCACGGGTCCTTTTCCCTGATGATCCGCAGGTTCTTGGCCGCCTGGGGCAACGAGGCCGCCTCCCGGGCCCGCGGGTCGCACACGACGATGATCTCCTTGTTCTCGAAGTCCTGTCGGACCAGGCTTTCCAGGCATTGCCCGAGGGACCGGAAGTCGGTGCTGACGGGGACGACGACGGAGGCAAGCGGATCTTTCATCGGCTGCGCCGGGAACCGGGTCTAACGTTTGAAGAACATCATCGCAGGGCGATATTGTCTCAGGAAAGCCCCCCGTGTCAACTGCGGGGGCCTCTGGTTGGGCGGGCCGGCAGGGATCCGGGCGCCACGGAGAGCCCGGACTGACGGACGCCGGTTCCGGATGATCGTCCGGGATTCTGTGGCTGCCGCTGCAACGCGAGACCGTGCCGCCTCCAGGCCGGTGCCTCCGTTCCTGCAAGGCCGTGAAGCGCTCTTGTGGGGTTCCTTGAGGTCGCCGCGGCGCATCGGCCCTCCGCGCGTTCGGCTTGTCCGAGCCGCACCGATAGGCTAGAATGCTCGTGACCAAGCGATGCAGTTCTTTGGGAAGGAATACACTCGGTGCTGTACGCGGTCCTGGCGGACATCCATGGAAATCTAGAAGCCCTGCACGCCGTTCTGGATGAAGTTGAACGTTCCGGAGCCGACCGGTTGATCTGTCTGGGCGACCTGGTCGGCTACGGGGCCGACCCCAGCGAGTGCGTGGATGCCATGCGGCACCTGGATGCCATCGTCGTTGCAGGGAACCACGACTGGGCCGCGGTGGAGAAGCTCAGCACGGCCTATTTCAACGCCGACGCCCGGGATTCGATAAACTGGACCCGCACCCGGCTCTCCGCCGACCAGATGGAATACCTTGCCAGCCTGGAGCTGATGCACATGGCTGGCGGTGTTACGGCGGTCCACAGCAGCCCGTCGTTTCCCGAATACTTCGACTATCTGCAGACCGTCTACGACGTTCGGCTTGCCTTCGATCATGTCAGGACCGACGTTTGTTTCGTCGGGCACTCGCACGTGCCCATCATGTTCTTGGACACCATGCCCATCAACTACTTCCTTCGCTCGGAGTTCGAGATCCCTGTGGGCCACCGCGCCATCGTCAATGTCGGGAGCGTGGGCCAGCCGCGCGACCTCGACCCGCGCGCGTGCTACGTGCTCTACGACAGCGACGAACGCGTCGTTCGCATGTACCGTCTGGATTACGACGTGCACGCTGCGTCGGAGAAGATGATGGCGTGCGGCCTGCCCGCGACGAACGCAGCGCGCATCATGGTGGGCAGGTAGGGCCGGCCGGCAAGTCGGGGCGATTCAAGCGTTGGAGAGACGGCGCCTCACGACTTCTTCCATGACCTCGCGCGGCGCCGCGCGGCCTGTCCAGAGCTCGAACTGAGCGGCTGCCTGATTGACGAACCACTCCAGCCCCGACGCGACAACGGCTCCGGCCTCCTCCGCCTCCCGCAGCAACCGTGTGCGGATCGGGTTGTAGACCGAGTCGAACACGGCCGTTCCTTCGCGCAACATGCCGGCCGGGACGGGCGATTCGTCCACTCGCGGCCACATGCCCACTGACGTGGCATTGACAAGGACGTCGGGTGAGAGGGCTTCCATTTCGTCCAGGCCGCAGAACTCCACGTCGAGCTCGGCGGCCAGCCTCTCGGCCCTCCGGACGGTTCTGTTGGCGATGATGAGCCGGCGGGCTTTGCCCATCAGTCCGTAAGCGATGGCGCGGGCAGCTCCTCCGGCGCCTATCAGGAGGACGGTCCGGCTTGCCAGTGGCTCCAGGCCGGCTCGCCTCACGGCGCTCTCGATCGCCGTCACAGCGGCGCTCACGTCCGTGTTGCAGCCCCGGCGACGCCCTCCGTCAATGACGACCGTGTTGACGGCACCGATCCCGGCGGCCAGATCGTCCACTTCGTCCATCAGGTCCAGCATGGCTTCCTTGTGGGGGATCGTCACACTCAGGCCACGCAGGTCGTGGGGCTCGAATCCTGCCAGGAACGTCCCCGGGTCGCTCACTTTGAAGGGAACGTAGACGGCGTCCATCGCCAGTGCCTCGAAAGCCGCGTTGTGGATCGCAGGGCTCATGCTGTGCGCCACCGGGTTGGCAACCACCCCGTAAACGGCCGTGCCGGGCTTCAGCTCCCGGACGCGGTACATTCCGAGCATCTCTTCATAGGTGATTTGGCCGGGGGCCGCTTCGCCGCCCTGGGCGCGGCTGGCGTAAGTGAGAAAGGCACCGAATTTCGCCGCCAATATGCGGCTGGCGGCGCCTTCTTCGCCCATGCTCAGTGCGATGACGGGCGTGCGGGCGGCGTGACGCTCCATCAAGGTCAGCACCGGCGGCACTTCTGCGATGTCCCTGGCGGTGACGGCGAGCTTTGCGACATCCGGGCCCGTGGCCAGGATCCGGCGCAGGATGCCTTCCAGGTCGGCGGGGGTGCCCTGGAAGTCGTGGTGCGACACTATCCTGGCGCACTGGCCGGGCAGTTCCCCCAGCTCACCCACGGCCTCCACCTCCACATCTACGTAGTCTGCGCCGAGCGCCGCTGCCTGTCGCAGGACGGCCAGGCGCCGTCCCTCCGGCCCCTCGTAAGACCCTCCCTGCCGGACGGGCCGGTTGGTGACGGTGATGGGCCTGTCCTTGCCCGAACAGACCCGCGCCAGGTCGAGCGACTCCATCAGGTCCAGGCGCACTTCGGCCACGTCCACCTCGGGTGGCAGCGAGTGCATCGCCGACAGCATCGAGTCCGTATCTTTCTCTACCAGTGAGACGCAGAGCTTGGTCACGTGTTTTTGCCTCCGGCCGCGGCCCGTGTCTGGCGTGCGATTGCGATTATACCGCCGTCTCCGCGCCGTTTCACCCTCGCGGGGCAGGGTCATTCAATTGTCCCGTAGCGGATCAGATGGATGAGTTGGTGGCGCTGGGCGGCAATACAACGGCCTTGACAGGATGTACAGGGTGTCCAGGATAAACTGGGGCCGTTCCCGGCTCCCCGCCTGCCCGGTCCGCCCTGGGCCCTCAAATATCCGTAGAGCGCGGCCAGTGACCGTCCCGAGCGGGCCTTAAGGCGCTGGCAGGAGCGAAGCGGACTTCGGCCGAGTTCCAACGCAACGAGAGTCCAGGCCGACTGAATGTCAATGAGCGTGCCAAACCTGGCAAGTTTGTTTTGTCAGAAGCCCTTGCCCACCGTCCGCCATGCACCCGGGGCGCCTGCCAACGCGAAGCTGAGTGTGCAGTTGTATGCGCTGTTTGTGGCTGCTGACACCGGCCAAATGGTCCAGATGGCCACGACCGCCTTTCGCAGACGTTGCCTCTCTCTTTGTGTTACTGTTTCTCACTTTCTCTTACTCTTACTCTTTCTCACGCTCTCTTTCTCTGTCCTGCCCGCCGTTGGGGTTCTGGGAGTCGGCCGCCATCGTACCGGCATTATAGGCGATGCCCGGACGCAGTGTGTCCGATGAGGGCGCTCGGGACCTCAGAAATCGGTCGAACTGTCCGCCCTGCCCAGGACATCCCACAACGTCTTGCCCTGCGCCTCACCCATCATCCGATCCCTCCTTGCTTCAGTAGCCTCTACAAGGAGTTATCGGAAGAAGCCACCGACAATTGAGTGGCCCTGCTCGCGGGGCCGCTCGCTTGAGTTCGCCTGTGCAAAATGCTATTATCCCTCGGTTCCGTTCGAGTCTTTCGGCAGAGAAGCGATTGGGCCTTCCGGCCCCGGGCGTTCGATTTCTTTCGGATGTCGTCGTTCCCCTCTTGTCTGCGGAGCGAGTGTCTGAACCATGTCCGGTCGTACGACCAAATGGGTGTTCTTCGTTGTGGCGCCGCTGCTGCTGGCCCTCTACTCCGGTTATCCGCCCGTGGGTGTGCCTGTTGAGACGCGCCGGATCACCAGGAAAGTGGCGCGCTCTGCGGAAGAAGCCGCCGAGCACAAAGTGAAGGTGGGTGAGCGTTACGTCGCGGATACGAAGGTCGTCAGGAAGCGGTTCCTGCCGCTTGCGTTGGGCCGGCGGGACGCCCGCACGGAGCTCGTGGAGCGGCGCGAGGACGGTACGATCGTCGAAGAGCGGACCACGACGGTGGAGGGCCGCATCAAGCTGGGGCTTGACGTCGCCGGTGGCACCGAACTCCTCTACAAACTGAAGCCCCTGAGGGGCGAGACCGTCGTGGGCAAGGTGGCGGACACCATTGAGATCCTGAAGAAGAGGATCGATCCGACCAACGTCAAGGAGTACCGGATCCAGGCCCTGGAGCACGACAGGATACTGATTCAGATCCCCCAGGCAACGCCGGCCGAGGTGGAGCGCGACAAGCGGCGGCTGGAGAAGATGGGACGGCTGGAGTTCAAGCTGGCCGTGCCCCGGAGCAGCGATGAAACCAAGTTCCTGAGGCTCTATCAAGAAGCCGAAGGCGGCCAGACGCCCGAAGGGTACACCAGGAGGCACGTGGACGGGGATCCGTCGAAGGCCTTTTTCCTGGTGAAGAAGGGCGAAGCGGAGATCACCGGCGAGTACCTCGCGGCGAGCGGAGTGCGTCGGGCCACTGACGAGTTCGGCCAGCCGGCTGTCGGATTCGAGTTCGATGGCATCGGCACGCGCAGGTTCGCCCAGATCACGGAGACCAACCGCGGGTGGCTGCTGGGCATCGTGCTGGACGACGTGCTCAGGAGCGCTCCGCGGATTGACGAACGCATCCTGGGCCCCGGCATCATCAAGGGCAATTTCACCGAGGAAGAAGTCAGCGACATGCTCAACATCCTGCGCTCGGGCAGTCTGCCCATGGACATCGAGCTGCTGCAGGAGAGCACTGTCGGGCCGCAGATAGGGCGGGACTCCATCCGGAGAGGCCTGAGGGCCCTGGCGATTGCCGGATTCCTGATCCTGGTCTTTATCGGCGTCTACTACATCAGATGTGGCATGGTGGCGGACGCCGCGCTCGTTTTCAATCTCATCCTGCTGGTGGGGGTGCTGTCCATCCTGGGGGCCGCCCTGACGCTGCCCGGCATGGCGGGCATTCTGCTGACACTGGGCATAGCCGTTGATGCCAACGTCCTGATCTTCGAGCGCATACGCGAGGAATCCGCCGCCGGCAAAGGGCTGCGACTGGCCCTGCGCAATGGCTACGAGCGCGCCTTCACCACCATTGTGGACGCGAACGTAACCACCCTGCTGACGGCCGTCATCCTCTACCTGGTCGGCACCGGCCCGGTCAGGGGATTCGCCGTCACCCTTTCGTTCGGCATCCTGCTGAGCATGTTCACGGCCCTTGTCGTGACGCGGCTGGCGTTCGAGACGATGATAGAGAAGCAGTGGATGCGGGAGTTCAAGATGTTTTCGGTGATAGGCAAGCCTCAGATCGGTTTCTCGCGCATCCGCAAGCTTGCTTACGTCATCTCGGTGGCTGTGGTGGCAATCGGAATCCTGGCTCTTGTGGGCCGCGGCACGGAGCTTTACGACATTGACTTCACGGGCGGTTCCCTGGTGCACCTGTCCCTGTCCCGGCCGACCGGGGTGGGCGAGGTGCGTTCCCGTCTCGTCGAGGGCGGATTCCCCAGGGCCGAGGTGCAGGGCATTCGCACCGCCCGCGCCACCGAGGAGGGAGTGACCGACTTCGGCGTCCGCATAAAGGGCGCCGGTGTCCAGAAGGTCAAGGAGACGCTCCTCCCGCTGGTGCAGCAGCGGCTTCTGGCGGCGGGGATGATCGAGAAGGCCGATTCGGTCGAGGCGGCCTCTGACGGCCGCGGCCTGGAAGTCAGTCTGAAGGAGCCCGCCGAGGAAATGGACCTGCGCTCGGCTCTGAGCGAGGACGTCGAAGGCGGCGACGTCTATTCGCTGGGCGAGATCGGCACGGTCGTGGCGGACGAGGAGGTCCGTGCGAAGCGGGTGCTCGTGCGGCTGCACAGCGTACCCGGCTTCGTCCAGAAGCGCCAGTTGTGGGACAAGGTGCTGCGGACGCTCGCGTGGGTAGGCATGGAGGGGCGCGACTACACGATCCAGGAGTGCACCCTGAAGTCGGCCGAGTCGGCCGAAGGGCAGACGTCCGAGCTGCTGCTGGTGCTCGACAGGCCGCTTCAGGTGGAACTGCTGGCCACAGAACTGGACCGTCGCGAGTTTCCCCGGATCGAGCCGGTCTCAACGGGCCGCGAGGGCACGGCCTTCGCCCTGCGGGCCGAAGGTCGGGTGCTGGAACAATTCCAGAAGGAATTCCCGGCCGGCGCCACGCTGCACAGCGTCCCCGTGGCGGAAATAGACGACCTGACGATCACCGCCACCCTTACCAAGGAGTTCTCCGAGCAGGACGTCCGGGTGCAGTTGGAGAAGCAGGAACTCCCCGACGTCTACGTCGTTCTGCTCGGAGCCCCGAGCAGCCATTTCCGGCTCAATCTGGGCTACGAACCCATACGATTGGAGATGGGGGGCCTGTTCGCCGATCTGGCCGAACGGGCTGCCGGCCTCTCTTTCCAGACTACTGAGGAGCCCGTCGGGCCGGAAGGCAAGGCGCTGGTGAAGATGGCGCTTGACCAGGCGATGACGTTCGCCGACGTGCAGCATTACGTCGAGACGGCCGGCATCGGACCGTATGCGGCGGAGCTGATCGTCGGCCGGGAGGATTACGGCCCGGATATGCTCGTGTCGGAGTTCACGCTGTCCATGCCCGGCGAACAGGCCGCTGAGATGCAGGAGAAGCTGAGGGAGTCCTTCTCGGAGCCGCGCGCGGTGCAGAAGATCGTGAGCATCGGCTCCACTGTGGCAAAAGAGATGCAGGGCAGGGCGGTGCTGGCGGTGGTGTTTGCTTCGGTGGTGATCGTTCTTTACGTGGCGGTGCGTTTCCACGCCTTCCGGTTCGGCGTCGCGGCCATCGTAGCCCTCGTCCACGACGTCCTCATCACGGCCGGCTTGTTAGCCCTGGCGGATTGGAGCGGCGTGATGGGCGACGTGAAGTTCAGCCTGGCAACACTGGCGGCGTTCATGACGATTCTCGGCTACAGCCTCAATGATACGATCGTGGTGTTCGATCGGATTCGCGAGAACATGGTCAAGATGGGCCGCAAAGTCGTAGACGCGGAACTGATTGACATGAGCATCAACCAGACGCTGAGCCGCACGATCCTGACCTCGCTGACCACCCTGGTGGTGGTCGTCGTGCTGTACCTGATGGGCGGGGCCGTCCTTCAGGGCCTGGCGCTGACGTTGATTATCGGCGTGATCGTAGGCACCTATTCCAGCATGTTCATTGCCAGCCCTGTCCTGCTCGATTGGGCCGTGCTGGTGCGGTGGACGGGCGGGTTCTTCAAGATACTGTTCCTCCCTGTAACGCTTACGTTCAGACTCTTCGGAATGCTCCTGGGGGCCGGTCGCTGACGGGATCCTTCCCCAAGCCTGCCCGGACCATCGAGGGGCCGATTCGTACTGAATACGCAACTCCACCTCGAACGCACCCACGTCATCAACTACCGCGAGTTCCGGCCGCGCGTAGCGCAGCGGGGTCGTCCCCCATGCGTGACAAGGGCAAAGCCGTAGGTTCCGAAAAGCTCGGAGGCCCGCGCAGCCGGCGGCCCTGTGCCTTGACACAAGACAGAGCCAGAACTACCATATCGACTAATCACCTGAGTAGCAATGGGGAGAGAGATGCTCCGTGTCGAGTGGGGGGAGTTGTTTGGCCGGAAGCAAGCAGAGTGGTTTCCAGCCTGGCAAGAAGCGCTGCTAAGGGAACACGGGAGCTACCTCAGCCCTCTGAGACCACGCTTCGGCGTGTCTGGGGATCACTACCTCGTGAAGCACACCCCTGTCGGTAACCTGGCATTCGGGGTGTGCCCGGGGGATCTGCGGGGCAGACTGAGAGAAAACACGGAAGAGAGGAGGCTCGCCCTGTCGGCTTCCTATTCTGCTCTTGCCGGCTGGCACGTCATGGTGTACCCAGACGCGCTTGACCTGCTCCACACGCAAGCGGAGGAGCCGCTTGTCAGGAAAGCCGTGGCCACGTCGGAGTTGCCGCCGGAGATGGCCCTGACCAAGTTGGGCCGCACAGGGGACTACGCAACGCGGTTAGCCTTCCCGGATCTGGCGGCGCGAGTTGTTGAGGAACTGGGCACTCTCAAAGTGAACCTGGCCAGGTACACTCGAAGAGCCAATGGAGCCATACACGATCTTCTCAATGCTCTCGTTCTTTTCCGTTTCCTGGAAGATCGTCTGCAGCACGCCGGCTCTACTGTCCTCGACTTGTTCGACCAGTACCGGGGGGAGCGCCCGCTAAAGGTCGTGCGGAAGCTGGCGGACACCCACTGCCTGGACGAGCAGGCCCTTTCGCCCATCATCTCGCTGAGCAGGCTGGCAGAGCTGGGGCCGGATGCGACAAGCGTCGTGGCAGACATGGCAGCGGCCCTCTACGGAGGAAGAGGGGCTGCCGGCTATACGCTGGATTTCAACCTTCTGACTACACATGCCTTGGGTCCCCTATACGACAAGTACATTGCGGAAATCGCTTGGCACACCGACCCACAGACATCGCTGTTTGGGGAGCGCCCAGCAGAACTGACGGCTGCGAGGGCCGCCGGGGCTCACTACACGCCCGAGCCACTTGCCCGGGCACTCTTGCGCGAAGCTCTGTCCGCTTTGCCGCCATCGGATTGGGCTCATTTGAAGGTGGCGGATCTTGCCTGTGGATCAGGGGTATTCCTAAGCCTGTTCTTGCAGGAACTGGGCGAGGGGGGACATGCTATAACCAGCCGAACCCTCGGGAACCTGTTCGGTTACGACTTGCTTGACGCAGCGGTCACATCAGCCAAGCTGTGCGTGGGGCTCACCGCGTACACACTTGCGGGAGAAATCGTGCCCGGTTTCCAGCCCTGTAGGCATGATACGCTCGATTCCTACGTGGAGCAGCCGGACTCGTTTCACGAGCGGTTCGACGTGGTCCTGATGAACCCTCCGTTCAAAGGGTACCAAGAGCAGTCCGAGGTGGAGAGGGCGAAGGTACGGGGGGTTCTTGGTACTTTAGGGCGGTATCAGCCGGACATGAGCTACGCATTCCTAAGGGCGGCCATGGATTCCGTCAGGCCCGGCGGGGTCTTGGGGATACTGCTGCCCCGTGCTTTCTTGGATGCCGGATCCTCGGCACCGCTCCGAAGACAACTCGACGAGGAGTGGGCGATTCAGGCATTGTCTGTATTCGAGCAGTACACGCTTTTCTCGCGTGGGGAAGTGAGCATCGCTGCGCTGGTGGCCAAGAAGGCACTGCCGGCGACGCGCGTCCAGAAGGGGCGCGCAAAGGTGCTGATGTGCCGGTCTGACATGCCTGCAGGCGTACTGGCATGGGAACGGGGTCAATTTGCACGGAGCCCACAGTGGGATGTGTTTCGGTCCGATCCTTACCACTGGGGGACGGTCTGGCGGCCCTTGCCAGAGGATACTCAAGCGACCTTCGCTCGCCTGCAGTCTGCCCATGAGAAGGTTGCTGACCTTTTCAGCATTTGTCGCGGGATATACACAGGTGCCAAAGAGGTGTTCGTAGTACCTGATTTTCGCCAGTTCCCGGAAGATGAGCGGCACCTGCTAAAGCCAGTGGCTGACGACGATAACATTAGCTCCTGGCGCATACGGACGGACGACAGACGGCTGATATACGCGTATACGAGGGAAGGTCCTCTGGCTCCGGAAGAGATCGAGGAGCAGGCCCCCACCATCTACCAGCACCTGACGGCGCACGAACGGCAGTTGCGGCAGCGGGTCACTCTGCGGGAGAAGTCGCTGGGAGAACTAGCACGGCACCGACTGAAGAATTGGATGTTCGTGTCTAAGATAGCCTGCCCGTACTTTGGCTTGGCAGGCTGTTTCGCCTTCGACGAAGAGGGCACGTATGCCGTCACCAATGGCCATTACCTTCTCCCGGGCAGCGGGTATCTGGACGAAGACCAATGGTATTACTATCTTGGGGTCCTCAATTCGCCGCTGTTCTTCCGACTGCTGGCCACCGCGAGCCCGAGGCTGAAGGGCTCCCAATACCGGCTCGACAGGAAATACGTGGCCGATCTCCCTCTTCCTTCTTTTGACACCGTGGGTGTGTCCACGCGCGAGACCATTGTCGCCTACGCTGAACTGGCCATGAGAGGCACTATTGCGCCTGAGCAGATGAAAGAGTTGCATCGCGGGGTAGCCGATGCCTACGGACTCTCCGATCCCGAGTTGGCGGTTCTAGGCCTCTCCCAAAGGGCGGAGAGCACATGAACGTGAAGCGAGGGAAGCTGTTCAACACTCACATTCCTTGGCTGGACGAGAATCTCGGGTCCCTGGGGGGTGGAGCGTACGCCATATCAGAGGACAGGCCCGTGGGGCCGGCGATCCGACTTCACTCTACCGCGCAAGCCGACAACAGATTCGAACTGCCGCTGACATTACCAGGCGGATCGGCCCTGCCTTTTGCGTGGATGTACACTGAGGATTGGCTTGAGGAGCAGCACAGGATGTCTCTGGCTAGATTGAGCGTGTACTTTTTGCTTCCGCGCTCCAAACACGCTCGGCAGGAGTTCTTGGCCCTGCACTGGGACACCTGTGGCGGCCAACCGTATCAACCGCACTGGCATGCTCATTTCCTGTCTGAGGGCAACTCTCTGCACCGCATCCACCTCTGCATGAACCCCACATGGGACTGCTGTGTTCCGGAATCATATCAGGATTACCGAGCTTTCCTTACCGGGTTGATAGCGTTCATGAAACGCGAATTCGCTCGAGGCCTGTGACGAGTCCATACTGCCCATTGCGGGTCCACTTGCGGGTTGAGCCCGGTGCGTCGCTCATCGGGCGTTAAGGTCTCTACGACGAAGCGAGGAGCGCTTCCCACGGAGGGGGATTGCAGCTGTCACGTCGGCTACCCGGGGCCAGTTCAAGGGCCTCGCTCCTGTTGCTGCGTACGCAAGGGTACTCGACCGGTGAGATCATGTCGCATGGGCGCGAGCGAGGGGGCGTACCCACGGGCCGAAGAGGGGTCATGTTGCCGGTGGCCAGGGCCGGTTGACACTGCCGGCGGCCACTTTCAGGGCTGGCAGGCTCCCGCACTCAGCCGGCTTGCTCCATCGCCGGGGGGGCCGTCCGGTAGACGCCGATGTTCCGGTAGCGGCGGTAGCGCTCTTCAAGCAGTTGCTCGATCGGCGTCTGCTCGAGTTCCCCGAGCGCCTTGGTGAGATACTGTTCCACGTTCCGCGAGGTCACCAGGGGGTCGCGGTGGGCGCCGCCGAGCGGCTCGCGAACGATGGTGTCAATGATGCCGGCTTCGAGCATGTGCGCGGCCGTCAGCTTCATGGCCTCGGCGGCTTCGGGGGCTTTGTCGCTGTCCTTCCACAGGATGGCCGCCAGGCCCTCGGGGGTGATGACGCTGTAGTAGGCGTTCTCCAGCATGGCGAAGCGGTCGCCGACCCCCACCCCCAGCGCTCCGCCACTGCAGGCCTCGCCGGTCACCAGCACGACAATGGGGACGGCCAGTCCGGCCATGGTCAGGATGTTCTCCGCGATGGCCATGGCCACGCCGCGCTCCTCGGCGGCGGCGGCACATGCGGCTCCGGCGGTGTCTATGAGGCAGATGAGGGGAAGCCCGAACTTCTCGGCCAGCTTCATCTTGTGCAGGGCTTTGCGATAGCCTTCGGCCCGAGGCATCCCGAAATTGGCTGCGATCTTCTCTTTCGTTTCCTTGCCCTTGCGCAGAGCGATGAACATGGCGCGCCGGTCGTCCAGCCGCCCCAGGCCCGCAACGATGGCGTCGTCGTCCCCGAAGCGCCGGTCGCCGTGCAGTTCGATGAAATCGGAGACCAGCATCCCGATATAGTCCATCGGATGAGGCCGAAGCGGATGACGGGCAAGCTTGACCTGCTGGTAGGCGGTCAGGTTCTTGAAGGTTTTCTCAAGCAGCCGATCGCGCTTGCGCTCCAGCTTCTCGATCTTGGCGCTCAGGTCTTCGTGCTCCGAAGCAGCCCTCTCGCTCAATTCGCGGATATGCTTCTCGATGTCGAGGATGGGACGCTCGAAGTCGTACGCGAAGCGCTCCTGGTTGGCGTTAACGGCCATTGGCACCAGCTTCCTTGGAAGGCCCCCGGGGAGATAACGCCACGGCCGCCATTGTAGCCAGGCAGCCTTTTTGAATCAAGCGGGTCAAGTCTGTATAATCCCGCCGCGTGCGCCCCATGTTGCGTCGAGCGACGCGGCGTAAGGGCACGGGAAGCAGTCCCAACGCCCCAGGAGGGCTGTGGTGGCCTTCGGCGAGAGCGACAGGAGTTTCATGCGGCAGGCCCTGGACCTCGCTGAGAAGGGCAGGGGCCTGGTCGAGCCGAACCCGATGGTCGGCGCCGTTGTCGTCCGCGACGGTCGGGCCTTCGCCGAGGGCCATTACGAGCGGTTTGGCGGCCCGCATGCGGAGGTCGTCGCGCTCCGCCGCGCCGGTGAGGCGGCCAGGGGCGCCACCATGTACGTGACGTTGGAGCCGTGCGACCACCGTGGCAAGACCCCTCCCTGCGCTCCCCTTGTGGCCGAGGCAGGCCTGCGCCGCGTGCTTGTCGCGACGCCGGATCCCACTGCCGCGCAGCCGCGGGGCGGCATCGAGATCCTCACTCGGCGAGGCGTGGAGGTGCAAGTGGGGCTGTGCCGGGACGAAGCCGTGCGGCTGAACGCTGCGTTCTTCAAACTGGCGGCCACCGGGCGGCCCCTCGTTATCGCCAAGTGGGCGATGACGGCGGACGGCAAGATCGCCGCGCGGAGTGGATCGTCCCGCTGGATAAGCTCCGACCAGGCGCGGCAAACGGTCCATCAATTGCGCGGCCGGGTGGACTGCGTGATCGTGGGCAGCCGCACTGCACGCCTGGACGACCCCCTGTTGACGTGCCGGGACGCGGAACGAAGGAGGACGGCCACGCGACTGATCCTCTGTGGCCGCGCAGTGCCGGAGGCCGACTCTCAACTGGTCGAGACTGCCGGTCAGGCGCCCGTCCTGCTGGCGTGTCCCGAATCCCGGCCGCCTGCCGGGCTGGGACGCCTGGTGGAGCTTGGCTGCGAGGCGTTGCCGGTGGCGGCAGCGGAGGCAGCCGCCGGCCGGTGCGATCTGGCGGCCCTTCTTGACGAGCTGGGCAGACGGCGCATGACGAACGTCCTCGTCGAGGGGGGTGCCGATACCCTCGGCGGCTTCTTTGATGCGGGTCTGGTGGACCGCGTCATGGTCTTTGTGGCGCCCCTGATTGTCGGCGGGGCGGACGCGAAGACGGCCGTCGCCGGAGCCGGCGTCGAGGACATCGAGAAGGCCTTCCGGCTGCGGGACTGTGAGACGCTCGCCATGGGGCCCGACGTGCTGATTCAGGGATGGGTGACAGACCCCCTCGGATGGGCGCCTTGACGCCCGAGCGCAGGCGACGTCGAGAGGCTTGTGCGCTTGTGTCCTTCATGAAGTGTTGATTGGGTGGCATGGACCTTCACGCCCTGCTCATGGACATCTACACGGCCCTCCGGGAGGCGTTTGGCCACCGCAAGTGGTGGCCGGCGGAGACGCCTTTCGAGGTCATGGTGGGGGCCGTACTGACCCAGCGGACCAACTGGCGAAACGCAGAGAAGGCCATCGCTGCTCTCCGGAAGGCCGGCGCCATGAACCCCCGTGCCATCGCGCAGATGGAACCGGAGCAGCTCCGGTCCCTCGTCCGACCGGCCGGCTATTACCGCCAGAAGGCATCACGGCTGCGGCAACTTGTCACCTGGCTGATCGAGTGCGCTGACGGCGACGTGGCACTGCTCGACAAGCTCCCCACGGATGACGTGTGCGAGCAACTGCTCTCCTTGCGGGGCATTGGGCCGGAGACCGCCGATAGCATCCTCCTCTACGCGCTTGACCGGCCCGTCTTCGTTGTTGACGCGTACACCAAGCGGCTCGTTGTCCGCCACGGACTCCTGCACGAGACGTGCGACTATTTCGAGCTGAAGGATCTATTCGAATCCAACCTGGCTGAGGACGTGGAACTCTACAAGGACTACCATGCGCAGCTGGTCGAAGTAGGCAAGCGCTACTGCCGGACCGTGCCCCGGTGTCGTGCCTGTCCGCTGCACCCGCTGCTGGGGGATCCGGTGGAGGTCGAGGGCTTCTGATCTCGCGGCTGGCGCCTGCTGCGCGCCAGAGCTTGCAACACCGCAGAGGGTTCAAGTAGAATTCGGAAGAGGCGTTCTGGGAGCACGCTGCGGACGCCGGGTCTCTGTTCTCCTCGTTTTCACGCGAGCTGCGGGCCGCGCAGGAAGAAGGCGGACATTCTGCACGGTTCTGGATGCGCTTGACGCTGGCCAGAGAGAGGGCACAGCAACATGCCTTCGGTCGAGTGCCCCTATTGCGGCAACGAATTCGAGTGGACGAAGGAGATGGGCGACAGTCGTGTCGAGTGCCCCCGCTGCAACAAGACGATGACCATAGTGCGCCGGAAAGGGAAAGCCGGCACCGAGGTCGAACTAAAAGCCATCACTTCCTGGGGCACGGACGGCTTCCGCAGCGAGCAGACGCGCGCCGCCTACGGTGAGACCAAGAAGGGGGATGTCCTCGGGGGGTTCCGCATCGAGGAGGTGATCGGGGCGGGCGCGATGGCGGTGGTCTACAAGGCCACCCAACTGTCCCTGGACCGGACGGTGGCGCTGAAGATACTGCCCAAGGAGTTCGCCAAGAAGCCGGCCTTTGTGCGACAGTTCGACAGCGAGACCGACCTGCTTGCCGCGCTTAACCATCCCTCTATTGTCAGCATCATAGACCGGGGCCGCGAGGGGGAGACGTACTTCTTCGCCATGGAGTACGTCGAGGGAACCACCCTGGGGGAACTGCTGGCCACAAGGGAGTTGGACGAGGAATCCTTCCTGCGGGTAGTCGAGCAGTGCGCCGAGGCCCTCGGCTACGCTCATTCCAGAGGCGTGATCCACCGCGATATCAAGCCGGCCAACATCATGCTGAACGACCAGGGGCTGGTGAAGGTGGCCGACTTCGGCGTGGCGGGTCTCGTGGCCGAGGAGCGTGCCCGCCGCAAGGGCAAGAGGAAGGTGATGGGCACGCGCGGCTACATGGCGCCGGAACAGGAGGTGGACGTGAGCCAGACCGACGAGAGGAGCGACATCTTCTCGCTCGGCGCCGTGATGTACCGAATGCTCACGGACAGGATTCCGGACCAGTTGCCGCCTGTCCCGCCCAGCGGCATCAATCCGGAGGTTGATCCCCGCCTTGGCAGGCTTGTGCTGACCTGCCTGGAGGTGAGCCCCGCCCGCCGCTACCAGAGCGCGGAGGAGCTGCTGGAGGCCATTCGGGCCTTCCAGCGCGAGATCACGCGCGCTGAAGAGGTCTGCCCCGAGTGCAAGAAACAGAACCCCCTGGCGCAGAAGACCTGCTTGCACTGTGGCGCGGACCTGTCCAGGCTCTTCGACGTCTGCCCCGAGTGCGGCGCGGAGAATCGCATAGACGTGGAAGTGTGCATGGGGTGTGGGACCAGCCTGAGTCAGTTGCGCCAGCAGACGGCGGTTCTCATCAGCAATGTCGAAGGGCGCGCCCGACGACTGGCCGGCCAGCACGACTACGAACAGGCCATCGCGCAGTTGGAGCTCATTCTCGGTGTGAAGGGGAAGGTGTTCCAACGGGCCCGCGACAAAGCCCGGCGCCTGATCGAGGGCTGCAAGGTCCAGCGAGTCAAGTATTACACGGACAGGATGGACGAGGGCAAACGTCTGGCCGTTGAGGGCAGGCTCAGTGAGTCCCTCGAACTCCTTCAACCCGTCCCCGAGGAGTTGGCCGAACGCGCCCACGTCGCCAGCTTCATCGAGAGAGTCAGGTCCAGCATGGACCTGGCAAAGAAGAAGGTGGCCGCCATACCCGCTGCGTTGGAGGAGGGGCGATACGAGGAGGTCGAGAAGGCCATTGGCGACATCGCCCAGGCGTGGGTGGACTGCCCGGGCCTTGAAGAGGCGCGCGCCCAGCTTGAAGGGAGCCGCGAGACCGAGAAGATGCTGGAATACGAACTCGGTCAGGTGCGGCAGCTCCTCCAGGACGGCGAGTTCCTGAAGGCCCGGGAGGCCTTGGAGTTCGCTGCCGCCACCATGCTGGACGATCCACGGGTCAAGAAGCTGGCCGCCGTAGTAGACCGCGCGGAAAAGGGTGCGCTGTTTCAGAACGTCGTGGCCGAAGCCAGGAAGGTCTTCGAGCAAGGCAAGATCCAGGACGCGATCCGGTACTGGACGGAGGCAGGCGAGTTGCTGCCCCGCAATGACGGCCGTCAGGAGAAGCTCAAGGCGAACATCACCCGGGCCCAGCACAAGCTTCGCGAAGCGCAGGAGGCACAGCGGCGAGCCATGCAAAGGGCGCGGGCCGAGGATGCGGCCAGGGCCGCCCGCCGGCAACAGCGCACCAGGACACTCGCCGTCGTCCTGCTGGTCATGGTGGCAGCCGTAGTTCTTATCGGCGGAATCATTCTCTACCTCTTGTTGACTGGCTAACCCGTGGACCGGCTTGGGCCGGTCGGACAACCATCACCGAAGCGGGGAGGACCATGAGAAAGCCCTATCTGGGGATCTGGCTGGATCATACGGAGGCCTATCTCATCTGGGCAGACGAGGAGGGGGATGTCAAGCTGCAGCACAAGGAGGCCGAGCGTCTTGAAAGAGGGCGCAAGGGCGGCCGGACCATCTCGGGGGGGACGGGCGTTTACGGCGGCCTGCCCCCTCACGCCGACATGGGGGAGAAACGACGGCGGGAGGCAGAACGGCTCTACCGGAGGATATTCAGCGCCGCCCGCGGGGCCACCAGGCTCTACATCTTCGGACCGGGTCAGGCCAAGAAGGAGCTGGCGAAGAGACTGCGGGAGCACAAGGACTTCGGCGGCGAGATCGGGGCCGTTGCCAGCGCCGGGAAGATGACACAGGCCCAGATGGTGGCGCGGGTTAAGGATTTCTTCGGCCTCCTGCGTTCGGCGCTCTGAGGCGTGTCGTTCTTGACAGTCAAACGTCCCCGCCAGTAAAATATCTGATCGGTGGCGGAGTAGCTCAGGGGCAGAGCAGGGGATTCATAAGCCTCGGGTCGGGGGTTCAAATCCCTCCTCCGCTACCAGTTTTTTTGGGGCCCGGCGCGTTCGGCGCCTACACTTTCGAAACACAGGGCTCAATAACCGGGACCGGAGAGAACAATCGGTCTTGGGAAGCAAGGTGTGGGTAGGGGCACGGCGCGCCGTGCCCCTACGAAAGCGGATCGGGCCTGGCGCGTGTGGCGCGTGCCTTGCCAGCCCGCAATCCGCCGGACCCCTTTGGCATTCTCCGCGGACCTCACCCGGGCGGCTACCGGCTGCGGATACGGCAAGCTGCCAAAATGGACAGGACGGATTCCGCAGACTGCCCGAGTGACAGTCGCGGTCCCCTGCGGCGGCGGTGCGCCCCGGCGAAAGGGGCTGGGCACGGGACATTCATTTGCCAAACGTGGGCGGAGGCGCCATAATATGTTTTTCGTAACGGGAGCGTCGCGGCGGGGCATGCGCTGGCGCTGACGGCCGGAGGCCGACGACGGCGGTATGGGTGCTCGGCGGGTGGAGTCGGGGAAATGGCCGTTGTCCTGGCATGAGGTTTGCGCACGTCGGCCTAAGAACGCCTAACGGAACTAACCGCAGAGATCGCAGAGGACGCCGAGAAAACCAAGAAACCGGTCCATAACACGTTCTTTTGGCTCTGCGTTCTCTGCGTGCTCGGCGGTGAATCCGTTTTGTTAGAGGCTCCAAGGGGTTTTCTGATTCTCCAGATGACAGCTTTGTTGAGCGTTTCGCAGGAGGGACGTCTTAAATGGCTCCAAAAGAACTGGCGTTCGGACAAGAGGCACAGGAAAAATTGCTGGGGGGCGTGTCGAAACTCGCCCGTGCCGTTGGGGAGACGCTGGGTCCGCGAGGGCGCACCGCCGTCCTGGATAAGAGCTGGGGAAGTCCCAAGATAACCAAGGATGGCAAGACGGTAGCCGACGAGATTGAGCTGTCGGAGGGGTACGAGAACCTCGGCGCGCAGCTTATCAAACAGGCCGCCACCGCAACCAGCGACGAGGCCGGCGATGGCACCACAACGTCCACGGTGCTGGCGGAAGCCCTCTGCAAGGAGGGCATGAAGAGAATCGTGGCCGGCTGTGACGCCATGGCCCTCAGGCGCGGCATGCAGAAGGCCGTTGACGCCGTCGTGGCGCAGCTGCGCAGACGGAGCAAGCCCGTGGCCACATCCGAAGACATCGTCGCCGTGGCTTCCGTGGCCGCCAACAACGACAAGGATGTCGGCCGCATGATAGCCAGGGCCATGGACAAGGTCGGCGCCAGAGGCGTCATCACCGTCGAGGAAGGGCGCACCCTTGAGACCGAAGTCGAAGTGGTGGAGGGGATGCAGTTCGACCGCGGTTACCTCTCGCCCCACTTCATCACCGATGAGGATTCAATGCAGTGTGTCCTGGAGGACTGTTACATCCTCATCTTTGAGAAGAAGATCAGCAGCGCAAAGTCTATTGCCCCGATAATGGAGAAGGTGGCCGCCAAAAAGAGGCCGGTTGTTGTCATCAGTGAGGATGTGGAGACCGACGCCCTGGCCACTCTGGTGGTGAATAAGCTGCGCGGCGTGCTGAGCTGCTGTGCTGTCAAGGCCCCCGGCTACGGCGACCGCCGCAAGGCGATGATGGAGGACATGGCGATCCTGACGGGCGCGCGGGCTATCTTCGAGGACCTGGGCATTGAGTTGGACAGTGTGGAACTGAGGGATCTGGGTCGCGCCAAGAAGGTCACCGTCAGCAACAACAAGACGACCATCGTGCAAGGGGCCGGCTCCAACGCCGACATCCGGGCCCGCGTCCGTCAAATCGAACGCGAGATCGAAGACACCACCAGCGACTACGACCGGGAGAAGCTGCAGGAGCGGCTGGCCAAGCTCAGCGGCGGCGTAGCTCAGATAAACGTCGGGGCGGCCACCGAGACCGAAATGAAGGAGAAGAAGGCCAGGGTGGAGAACGCTCTGAACGCCACGCGCGCCGCTGTCGAGGAGGGCATACTGCCCGGCGGCGGAGTGGCTTTCTTCCGTGCGGGTGCCGCTCTGGACAGGCTCAAGCTGGAAGGCGATGAGGCCGTCGGCGTCGGTGTTGTCAAAGCCGTACTGGGCGTGCCGCTGATGATGATTGCCCAGAACGCCGGTCTGGAGGGAGCCGTGGTCGCGCGAAGGGTGGAGAAGGCCGACGGCTATGCGTTCGGCTACGATGCCGTGCGTGAGGAGTACTGCGACCTGGTGGCTGCCGGTGTAATGGACCCGACCAAGGTTCTGCGCGTGGCGCTGCAGAACGCCGTCAGCGTCGCCGGCGTCGTCATCAGCACGGAATGCCTGGTCTGCGAGTCCAAGGAAGAGAAGGGAGCGGGCCCGGGCGGCATGCCGGGCGGCATGCCCGGCGGGATGCCCGGCGGCATGCCGGGTGGGATGCCCGGTGGCATGGACATGATGTGACGCGGCGCGTCTTGATGCCGGTCCTGACCCGATCGGACGGATCCGAACTGCAACGACGCGTTTTCGACAGATTCTCAATGTGGAGGTTCGACGAGGATGGCCAAAATCCAGCCGATAGATGACCGCGTGGTGGTGGCACGTCTGGAACAGGAGGACGTGACTCCCGGCGGCATCATCCTGCCGGAGACGGCGAAGGAAAAGCCCCAGCAAGGCAAGGTGATCGCCGTGGGGCCCGGCAAATTGCTCGACGAGGGCAACAGGGCCAAGGTGGGTGTGAAGAAGGGCGACGTGGTCATCTTTGCCAAGTACAGTGGCTCCGAAGTGGAGGTGGACGGCAAAGAAGTCATCATCATGCGCGAGAGCGACCTGCTGGCAGTGCTGGAGGACTGAGGCCGGCGTCGGCTCGCCGGACGGCCAGTGCCGCACGATCCGCGTCAAGGTGGAGTGGAGGAAAACAATGGCTCCCAAACAACTGATGTACAGTGATGAAGCACGCAGCAAGATCCTCAAGGGTGTCAAGAAGCTCGCCGACGCTGTGCGGGTGACCATGGGGCCCACGGGACGCACTGTGATATTGCAGAAAGGCTACGGCGGTCCGAAAGTCACCAAAGACGGCGTCACGGTGGCCAAGGAGATCGAGCTGCCGGACAGCTTCGAAAGCATGGGCGCCAAGATGGTCAGCGAGGTGGCCAGCAAGACCAGCGACGACGCGGGCGATGGCACGACCGCCGCGACGGTGCTGGCCGAGTTGATCTATCGCGAAGGCCTGAAGGTCGTCGCGGCTGGCGCCAATCCGACCAGCATCCGGCGCGGCATCGAGGAGGCCGTCAGCGCCGTCGTGGAGGAACTGAAGCAGAAGAGCCACCCCGTGGCCAGTAAGGAAGACATCGCCCACGTCGGCACTATCAGCGCGAACAACGACCGCGAGATCGGCGACTTGCTTGCCGACGCCGTCGAGAAGGTCGGCAAGGACGGCGTCATCACGGTCGAGGAGAGCAACGCCCTGGAGACCAAGCTCGAGTTCGTCGAGGGCATGCAGATCGACAAGGGCTATCTGTCGCCTTATTTCATCACCGACCCTCAAGAGATGCAGGTGGAACTGGAGGACGCGTTCATCCTCATCCATCAGCAGAAGATCGGCAATGTCAGGGAGTTGATTCCCCTGTTGGAGAAGATCGCCGGCGGTGGCAGACCCCTGCTCATCGTCGCCGAAGACGTGGAGGGTGAGGCGCTGGCCCTGCTGGTGGTAAACAAACTGCGCGGCCTGCTGCCGTGCTGCGCCGTGAAGGCGCCTGGCTTCGGCGAGAGAAGAAAGGCCATGCTCGGTGACCTGGCGGTTGTCACGGGGGGCAGATTCGTCAGTGAAGAGCTCGGACTGAAACTGGAGAACCTGCAACTGAGCGACCTGGGGAAAGCCAAGCGCATCGTCGTGACCAAAGACGAGACCATCATCATCGGCGGGGCAGGAAAGAGGGCGGACATCAAAGCCCGGACCAGCCAGGCCCGAATGCAGATGGAGCAAACCACCAGCGACTACGACCGGGAGAAGCTGCAGGAGCGGCTGGCCAAGTTGACGGGCGGCGTCGCGGTCGTCAGGGTGGGTGCAGCCACGGAGGTCGAGATGGGCGAGAAAAAGGCCCGGGTCGAGGACGCCTTGCACGCCACTCGCGCTGCCGTCGAGGAAGGTGTCATCGCCGGTGGAGGATCGGTACTGGTTCGGTGCAAGGACGCCGTCATGAAGCGGCGCGAGCGTCTGCGCGGCGACGAGAAGGTGGGGGCCGACATAATCGCCAAGGCGCTGGAGGCGCCTCTGATGACGATTGCGCAGAACACGGGCTTCAACGGCGCGGTTGTCGTTGCGGAGGTGCTGGAGCGAGAGGAAGGCATCGGATTCGATGCAAATACCGGCCAGTACGTGGACATGGTCAAGGCAGGCATCATTGATCCGACCAAAGTGGTCAGGACGGCGCTGGAGAACGCGGCCAGCATCGCTGCCCTGATGCTGACGACCGAGACGCTGGTGACCGATATCGGGGACGAGGAAGAAGAGGCGGCGGTGCCCGAGGGCGCGGTGCGTTGACGCTCACGAGGCCGGCCGCAGCGCCGGGCGGGTCTGGCCGGTCGGATGTTGACCTTCAGCTCTTCCGGGCGAGGGTCAGAGGGCTGCCACCGGGGCAGCCTTTCCTTTTCAAGCGGCCGGTGGCTTGACGCGCTTGTGGCCTTGCGGTTTGGGCCGGTCGGAAGGCGGGTCGCTGATGGCGGAGCGTGACTACTACGAGATACTCGGTGTCGGCTCCGACGCCTCTCAAGAGGAGATCAAGAAGGCCTACCGCGGGCTGGCCCTGGAGTGTCACCCGGATCGCAATCCCGACGATCCACAGGCAGTCGAGAAGTTCAAGGAAGCCGCCGAGGCCTACGAAGTCCTCGGCAACGAGGAGACCCGCCGTCGCTACGACCTGTACGGCAAGGCCGGACTGAGGGGCGTGCCCCTGCACGAGTTCTCCTCCGTAGACGATATCTTCAGCGTCTTCAGCGACTTCTTCGGCGGGGCGGGTTTCTTCGACGGCATCTTCGGCGCAACGCGTGCCCGCCGCGCCAGCAGGGGGCGCAGTCTCAGGGTCACGCTTGAAGTTGACCTGGGCGAAGTGCTGGCGGGAACCGAGAAGACGATCGCCCTGGCGCGTGCCGAGATCTGTGACAGATGCAAGGGCAGGGGCGCTCCCGAGGATGGCATACGCACTTGCTCCTCTTGCAGGGGCCACGGCCAGATAGAGACGCGGCAGGGATTCTTCAGGATGCGCACAGCCTGTCCGCGCTGCGGCGGACGAGGCACCGTCATAGTGGAGCCTTGTTCCCGCTGCGATGGCGCCGGCCGCCTCCAGAGGGAAGTTGAAGTCACGGTGAAGGTCCCGCCCGGCATAGAGTCGGGCACCAGGCTGCGCGTGCGCGGCGAGGGGGAACCCTCGGGCGCCGGGCCCAGGGGCGATCTCTACTGCGACGTGTTCGTCGCCCCGCATCCGGTCTTCGAGCGCGGCGGAGCGGATCTGCTGTGCGAGGTGCCGGTAGGATATCCCACGGCCGTTCTGGGCGGGGAGATTGATGTGCCCACCCTTGAGGGCGAGCCCCATGGGCTGGCCATCCCGGGCGGCACACAGAGCGGGGAGGTGCTCCGGGTGCCCCGGCGTGGTCTGCCCAGCATGCACGGAAGGGGACGCGGCGACCTTCTGGTCCGGGTCGTCATCGAGACGCCCCATAGATTGAGCGCCCGTCACGAAGAACTGCTGCGCGACATTGCCGAGATCGAGGATGTGAACGTTGTCCAGAAGAGGAAAGGCCTTCTGCAAAAGGTGAAGGACTACGTCTCGGGGAAGGGAGCGGAGTACGGCGACGAAGCCTGACGCGCGCGCCCGACCGGAGCACTCGAGGAGAAAGACCATGACCGAACAGAAGGACCGGCCGGATGAACCTGACGACAGCTACGCCCAGGCTGCCGAACGCGGGGGTGTCGCGCGGGAGCCGGAGGAAGCCCACGAGCCGGTCACGTTGTCCTATGGGGAGTACGAGGAACTCAGGGCTCTGGCGGAAGAGCGCGATGACTACCTGAAACGCCTGCAGCGGGCCGTCGCCGACTACCAGAACCTTCAGAAGCGCATTGAGAAGTTCGGCGAGCTGGCAAGGGAATCGGCCGTCAGGGCCCTCGCCAGCGAGATACTGCCGGTGGCCGATAGCCTGGTGCGGGCGCTTGAAGCCGCCGAGCAGACCGAGGGCGCGGACAATATCGTCGCGGGCCTGCGGCTGGTAGAAAAGGAGTTCTATGGCGCTCTGGAGAAACTGGGGATACGGGCCGTGCAGGCAGTGGGCCAGAAGTTCGACCCGCACTACCACGAGGCCGCCATGCAGATGTCGGTGGAGGGCGCGCCCCCCGGCACGGTCGTGGAGGAGTTCAAGAAGGGCTTTGTGATGGGCGATCAGGTCATCCGGCCCAGCCAGGTCGCGGTCACCGGTGCAGCGTCCCCACCGGAGGAGCCTGCGACCGAGACAGCGCCGGAGGGAGGGTCCGCTCCGCAGAGCTAAAGACTTTGCGGCGCTTGACTTCCGACATTGCGTCGTCTAGAATAAGGATTGCCGTACTCTGTGGGGCAGTGATCAACATCCGCAAGTTCTTAAGAAGTGCAACTCAACGATGCCCACTTACGACTATCAGTGCAAGTACTGCAAGCATGAGTTTGAGGCCTTCCAGGGCATAAAGGACGGGCCCCTGCGGAAGTGCCCCAAATGCGGGAGAAGAGGTCTGCGGCGTTTGATAGGCGCCGGCGGCGGCATTATCTTCAAGGGCACGGGATTCTACGCAACGGACTACAGGAAGGGCTCTCCGCGCAAGTCCGCAGCAAGCGACCCGGAATCGAAATCGGCGCCCTCCCAAGGCCCATCCGCTTCCGACAAGTCGTCGTCGGAGAGTGCCGATGGTTTGGAATGATCGAACCCGCGGTGCCCGTTGAACCCGGAGCGTGTGCCGGCACGTGGTGAGGGCAGGGGACCTGCAAGCCGATGCGGAACGCTGACGGGGGCGCGGGGGCGAGCCATGTCCAAAGGGGAACTGAGAGTCAACTGCCCCACGTGCGGCAAGGAGGTGGCACGTTTGCCATGCAGGAAGCCGCCCTTTTTCCCCTTTTGCTGTGAACGGTGCAAGCTGCTCGACCTGGGCAAGTGGTTTGACGGCGAACACCGCATCGAGGGGCTGTCCGAATCGGACCGGGAAGGTGTTCCGGGCGGTGACAAACAGGATTGACCCGTTGCCACATTTGTGGTTGACAAAACGCAACCGCGTGTATAGAGTGTGCATGGGAGGCGTTGCGCACATTTTCCGTCGAGGGTTCCTCCGAAGCAGGGAGACGCGTCATGAGGAAGCGCACAGGTGACTGGCGGGATCTTCTGTCGGCTTATGACCTCGCTCTGGAAGGCAACAAGGTCTGCGTTGGGCTTGTGGCCGTCGTGGTGACCGTGCTGGTGATGGCCGCGGCCGTCTTCCTTTACGGGGTGTGTGCTGGCGCCGGGTTGCTGACCGCGGCGACGTGGGAGCTGAGCGGCTCCACAGAGTTCAGCGCTCTCCACGTCTTCACGTTGCTGGTGATGGGACAGGGCTTCGAGATGCTGGGCACCTTCCTGCCCCTGCTGAATCCGATAGCCGGTGGACTTGGCCACTTCATCTTCTCGCTGTTGCTGTGGGCGGCCCTGTTCTGGATCTGGAGCGGGACGGGCGGCATTATCTCGCGCCTGGCCGTCCTGGAGTATGCACGCGACGACCTGCCGACCCTGGGCGACGCGCGGCAGTTGGTCAGAAGCAAGAGGGGCTCCTACATGCTGGCCCTGGTGTGGCCGCTGATCGTCATCGCGTTCTGTGCGGCGCTGAACGCCCTGGGGGGGCTGGTCGCTTCCGTGCCCTACGTGGGCCGTGTGCTGCTGGTGTTCCCGGGCTATCCCCTCCTGGTGATCTCGGCGGTGGGGATAGTGTTTGTTGCCGTGGTGAGCGTCCTGGGCTTTGGCATAATCATGCCGGCGGTCAGCGCAAGCGGCAGGGGCGGACTGGAGAGCTGGATTACGGCATGCAGTTACGTGCTTTACGGGCTGCGCCGGTTCGTGTGCTACACCGTCGTGGCGGGCATCATAGGCATCATCGCGGCGGTCGTTGCCTGGGCGCTCGGGGAGTTCCTCATCTACGTCATCTACAAGACCGTAAACATAGGCTTTCTGCCTTCCATGGCGTGGCTGGACTATGAGGCGGGCGAAACCGGTATCGCGCTGTATTCCGCGGGCACGGGTTGGAACGGCTTCTTCAGCACGTTGATGGTCGCTCTGCTGATGATCATCCGCGCCGTGCCGGCGGCTTACGTCTTCTCGTACTTCTTTACGGCGAATACCGTCGTCTTCTTCCTGCTCCGCAAGGAAGTGGACAACGTCGAGATAGACGAAGTCTACGAAGAGGAAGAGGGCGAGGAGGAGGTAGAGGGCCTCGTGGAGCCTGCTGCGGCGGCCCCCGCCGAACCGGAAGCAGAGGAGAAGCCCGCGGAGGAGGAACCGGCCGAAGAGCCGGGCGGCGAGGAACAAGCGCCGGAGGAAGAGGAGGCACCCGAAGCGGAGGAGGAAGCTCCGCCGAAGAGGAAGCCCCGGCGCAAGAAGAGCACTCCAAGGAAGAGTAGCAAACCTAAGGAAGAGGGATGAGAACGGCAGGCTGGAGGCTGTAGGCTGTAGGCTGGAGGTACGTACCTCCGGTCTCCGGTCTACAGTCTCCAATCTTCAGTCTCCGGCCTGCCGTCTAGCGTTCGAGCGCCCTGGACGGACACACCGTCCGCGACGAACGACTATGATGTCCTTGCCATGGAAAGCGATTATTCCACCTGTCCGCCCTTCGAGGACGAGGACGACGACGAGGAGGAGCGGCAGCACGCGCCGCGCCTGCGTAAGTCATTGCAGAGCGGTATCTTAAAGCTCACCCACGAGATCGAGCGGCTTCAAGCGAACGCTGCGGGCGAAAAAGGACACCCCGTCCACGTCCTGGACTCCAACGCCGGTTGACGTAAGCTCTTTGACAAGAAGGCTTTGGCGCATT
>DAOVRD010000284.1 GCA_030628375.1 Planctomycetota bacterium | reverse complement strand
GTCTTTCCGTTTCCGGGGCGCCCTGGCCGAGGCCGAACTGCTCCACGAGGAGAGCGGCCGGGTTCGCCGGTTCTATCACAGACCGTCGGGCGCCGCGCTGCGGCCCGGGGTGCGCGTCGTCTTGAAGGCGCTGCTTGTCCTGCTGGTGTTCTTCCTGGTCGGGTGCGGAGACGCCGTCTGCCCGCAGATCCCGGTGCGGGCGGCCCGCTACTGGGCGATGCCGCCCGACGGCTACAGGATCCCTGCCCCCTATGCTGTGGCTATCGGTCGTGACGACGAGGTCTTCGTCGTGGACACCGCTGCCCGTGTGCTGGTCTTCGGGGCGGACGGCACGCTGCGGACGCACTGGCGGATGCCCGAGGTGGAAGCGGGCAATGCGGAAGGCCTGTGTGTGATGGATGACGGCCGCATTGCGGTCTGCGACACGCATTACAGCCGGGTCATCCTTTTCGATCGCCAGGGCAAGGTCGTCGGAAAGATCGGCCGGTACGGCAAGGGGCCCGGAGAGTTCATATACCCGGTTGCGGTCGTCCAGGATACCGACGGCGACCTGTATGTCTGCGAGTACGGCGGCAACGACAGGGTCCAGAAGTTCGCGCCGGACGGTGATTTCGTTCTGTCGTTCGGCAGCTTCGGGACGGGCCCCGACCAGTTCCAGCGGCCCTCCGGCATGGCCTGGCACGCGGGCAAGCTGTACGTGGCCGACGCCATCAACAACCGCATACAGGTCTTCGCAGAGGACGGGCGATTCCTCGGGCCGCTTGGCGGTGCAGGCACTGCTCTGTCTCTGCGCTTCCCCTACGACGTTGCCGTCGGTGGCGACGGGGCGTTGTACGTGGCCGAGTACGGTGCGGGCCGCGTGTCGAAGGTCAGCCCCAAAGGCCAACTCCTGGGCCGGTACGGCAGCACGGGGAGAGGACAGGGGCAGTTTCTAACGCCATGGGGCGTGGCCGTTGATTCGAAGATGTGCCTGCGCGTGGCAGACACCGGGAACCGACGAATAGTGGGGTTGGAACTGTGAATCTGGGATCAGCCGTCAGGGCTTTAGTGCCGCCTGCGCGAAGGCCCGTCACCGTGTGGGCGGCGTTGCCGATGGCCGCTTTCCTGGTCCTGTTCATCGGCGCGTGTCTTGCCCTTGAACTCGGCGGCTTCGTCCTGTTCGGGTCGCGTGAAGGTCTCCTCCTGATCCTGGTGCTGCCGTGGGTCTGGTGGCTTCACCATGCCGGGCGGGGCGGTCTGCGCGGCTGGAGGGCGTGGGCGGCCCTGTTGACTCGCTTCGCCCTGATTGCCGTTTTCGCAGTGCTCCTGGCGGACCCGCGTGCCGTGCGACGCGACGATGTGCTCTCCGTCGTCTATGCGCTGGACGTGTCCGATTCGATCGGACAAGGCGCCTCGGACGCCGCGCTCGAGTACGTCGCCGAGACGGTGTCGAAAAAGCCGGAGAAAGATGAAGCCGGTCTGGTCGTTTTCGGCCAGGACGCGGCGGTCGAGCTGCCTCCGCGCATGTCCTTTCTGTTTGAGGCCATCAACTCGCGTATCAGGGCTGACGGCACAAACCTGGAGACGTCGCTGTCTCTGGCCGGGGCCATGCTGCCGGAGGAGCATCTGGGACGCATAGTCCTCATCAGCGACGGCACTCAGACCGAGGGCAACCTGTCCGCCGTCCTTGACCAACTGGACGCGCGGGACATCGCTGTGGACGTCCTGCCCATCCAGTATGCCTACGAGCACGAGGTGTGGATGGAGAAGCTGCAGCTTCCCCGCTACGTCAAGGCCGGCGAGACCTACGAAGCGTCGGTCGTGCTCTCTTCCCTGAAAGCCGGGTCCGGGAAACTGACACTCAAGGAGAACGGCAAGACCATCTACGAGGGAGAAGTCGAGTTCAACGCCGGCAAGAACAGGTTCATGCTGCCGCTCTACCTGCGGGAACCCGGCTACTACGAATATGTCGCTACGATTGATACGTCTCCCCAAGTGGACGGGTGGCGAGAGAACAACAGAGCCGTCAATCATCTGTACCTTGAGGGGGAGGGCAAGGTGCTGGTGGTCACGGACCCGAACGGTGACCCGCGCGACACGGAGTCCCTGGTCACGGCGCTCAGGCAGGGGCGGTTCGCGGTGGACAAGATCATGTCCTACCAGTTCCCCAGAGACGCCCTCTCGTTGATGCCTTACGACTGCGTCGTGGTGCCGAACGTCCCCGCGGACGCGTTCGACGTCGTGCAGATGGAGGCGCTGCACGACGCCGTCTACAACCAGGGCGCCGGATTCCTGATGGTGGGCGGGCAGAACAGCTTCGGCCCCGGCGGATACCACCGCACGGCTGTGGAGAAGGCCTTGCCGGTAAGCATGGACATCACCCAGAAGAAGGTGCTCCCCAAAGGCGCCCTCATCATCATCTTGCACACCTGCGAGTTCCCGGAAGGGAACACATGGGGCAAACGCATAGCGAAAGAAGCGACCAGGGTGCTGGGCGCAAAAGATGAGGTCGGCGTGCTTGTCTACGGTTACGGCGGACGGCAGCAGTGGGTCTTCCCACTGACGCCTGCGGCGGAGTATGAGCGCCTGGTCCTGCTCATCAATCAGGCGCAGATCGGCGACATGCCTACCTTCGGGACGACGATGCAAATGGGCCTTGACGCCCTCAAAGCCAGTGACGCCGCCATGAAACACATGATCATCATCTCCGACGGCGATCCGTCCCCGCCTACGCCGCAACTGCTGAAGGATTTTGCGCAGGCCAAGGTCACTGTCTCGACAGTCGCGATCAATCCGCACCGCCCTCAGGACATCTCGGTCATGCAGGCCATCGCCAGGGCCACCGGTGGACGGTTCTACTTCCCCTCCGACCCCAGGCTGTTGCCTTCGATATTTATCAAGGAAGCGAAGACACTCAAGCGTTCCATGATCCAGAACGTGGTCTTCACCCCAACGGTGGAAATCCCGTCGCCCATATTGAAGGCCATCGAGAGCGTGCCGGCGCTTCGCGGATACGTGCTCACCACGGCCAAAGGCAGAGCTACCGTCATCCTGAAAGGTCCTGAAAAGGAACAGGTTGATCCCGTTCTGGCCACATGGCGCTATGGTATCGGGAAGACGGCTGCTTTCACCTCGGATCTTTCTCCCAACTGGGGGGCTGAATGGGTCCAGTGGCAGGGCTACCTGCCTTTCGTAAAGCAACTGGTCACGGACATCTCCCGGACCAAGCGGGAAGGCCATCTGCAGATGCGCGCGTTCGCGTCGGGGGGCACGGGCGTGGTGAACGTTGAGGATTTCCATCCGCGCGATTCGTTCCTCGAGGTGGCGGCGACCGTCAGCGGCCCGCACGGTCGTTCGGAGAGGATTCGACTCAGGCAGACGGCCCCCCGGCGATACGAAGGGAGATTCGGGCTCTGGGGGAAGGGACGATATCAAGTTGCGGGCATGGGCGGCGGGGATGGGCGGAGCGAAACCGTCCTGGGCGGCTTCGTCGTGCCCTACTCGCCCGAGTACCTTCGTTTCCGAGCCAATCCGGGCGTGCTGAGCCGGATTGCCGAAAAGACCGGTGGGCGCGTCCTGACGGGGGACACTGATCGCGACGAGATCTTCGTGCGGGACCGCAAGCCCAAGGCCAGTTCGCGGCCCATTGCAGACTGGTTCCTGGTGCTGCTCGTGTGCCTTGTGCCTTTCGACGTCGGGGTGCGACGCGTTCACCTTGACCTGGGCCTGATTCGGCGATGGCTCGGCCTGGGACGGGTGAGGGGACCGTCCACGGAGACGCTGGACGCCCTTCTCAAGCGGAAGAGCGCGATACGGTTCGGCCCGGGGGAGGAAGCGGAGGCCGTTCGGCGCCTGGTCGTTCCGCCCGCCGCTCCGGAAGCGGCCACGCCGGCGGACCAGGCCATGCCGCCCGAACAGAAGGAACCCGAGAGAGAGGAAGAGGAGGCCGGCGAGCTTCCCACCACGAAGCGCCTGCTGACAATCAAGAAGAAATGGAAGAAACCCACGGATCAGGGCACGTCTTGACAAAGGGGAGACCAGATGAGCGTTGAAGCCGAATTGGAGGCCGAGGCCGACCGTTTTCGGACCGATTTCCAGCGTATCGGAGATGAGGTGCACAAGCTGATAGTTGGCCAGGATCGAGTGGTGGAGTGCGTCATAACCGCCGTCGTCTGCGGGGGGAACGTCCTGCTGGAAGGGGTCCCCGGGCTGGGCAAGACGGAGCTGGTGAAGACGCTCGCGCGCGCCCTCGACCTGGAATTCGGACGCATCCAGTTCACTCCGGACCTGATGCCTGCCGACATCATCGGCACGACCGTCATGACGGCCGGTCCGGACGGCCGGTATCGCTTCGAGTTCCGCCGCGGCCCGCTGTTCACGCAGTTGCTCCTGGCCGACGAGGTCAATCGCGCCACCCCCAAGACGCAGTCCGCCCTGCTGGAGGCGATGCAGGAAGGGTCCGTGACGGCGGGCCATACCACTTACAAGTTGAAGCAGCCGTTCTTCGTGCTCGCCACGCAGAACCCCATAGAGCTGGAAGGGACGTATCCGCTGCCCGAGGCGCAGCTTGACCGCTTCATGTTCAAGGCCAACGTGCCCTTCCCGGATCGCGAGGAGCTGAACGAGGTGGTGAAGCGTACGATCCTGGGCCAGGGGGCCGAGGTCGAGAAGATACTGGACGGCGATCACATCCTGATGCTGCGGGACATACTGCAGAAGGTGGTGGTGGCGGAGCCCATGCTGGACTACGCCACAAGGCTGGTCCTGGCCACTCACCCGGACTGCGAGTTTGCGACGGAGGACGTGCGCAAGTACGTCAGGTGGGGCGCCAGCCCCCGGGCCGGCCAGGCCATGATCCTGAGCGGCCGGGCCATGGCTCTCGCTCAGGGACGTGCGCACGTGTCTTTCGCCGACGCCCGATACTTCGCCGAGGAGATACTCCAGCACCGCGTCCTGCTCAACTACGACGGCCAGGCAGAGAACGTCAGCGTTGCCGAATTGGTCGCAGAAATCGTCGCCAGGACGCCTGAAGAGGGATGATGAGTGCGTAGCGACTCCGACAGGCCGCAACTGACCACGCTGCTGAGCAACGACGTGCTCGACCGGATCGAGCGGCTGCGAATCAACGCCAGCCAGCGGTTCACCACCAAGAGCCGCGGCGAGCACATGTCGGGCAAGGGGGGCAGCAGCATCGAGTTCTCGGACTACCGGGACTACGTGCCGGGGGACGATGTGCGCTTTGTGGACTGGAACATCTTCGCGCGCCTCCATCGCGCTTACTTGAAGCTCTACCACCAGGAGGAGGAAAAGCACGTAGTGATTCTGGTGGACGCCAGCTCTTCCATGGTCTTCGAGGGCAAGCTCGACAGGGCTAAGCAACTGGCCGCGGCCTTCGGCGTCATGGGACTGCTCGGCGCCGAG
>DAOVRD010000410.1 GCA_030628375.1 Planctomycetota bacterium | reverse complement strand
TGCAAAAGCGTTCTCGACACGCCCTTTGCTCCCGTTGTCCGTCATTCTAACGACCCCGCCGAGCCAAGAGATCAAGAACGAGTATTCTGGCCTGCCGCTTTCTGACGACACGCTATGGAACTGCCGACGGACGGCCTGGGGCCCCGCCTATCCGGAGCGGCTCGTCAGGCACAGTGTGAGCGAGTCGTCACGATGGCCCGTTCGGTACGGTCGGAGCGAACACGTGCCTCCCAAGCCAAGCTCCCACCCTCTACCTACTGGAGCAGCCGCTCCTATGTGCTAACTCTCTGCCCACGAATACGTGGCCGGCGCGGGAGAAGTTCGCCCGGCAACGACTGGACCGCCGACCTGCCGGTGCCGCAGTTCTGTTGCACACGAGTTCCCAGCCTTAAGCTCAGGCCATTTATTCTGACTGCCTTTCACCCCATTGTCAACACGCTTTTCCGCCCGACCATTGCCTCACGCCCTCTCGCCCTCGAATCCCTCTCTGAAGAGCACCTGCTTGATGGACAGTTACTGCGCGAAATGTTCGGGGTGCATTCGAGAATGGTGTGTTGACCAGATGGGCCGGGGGGCGCGAGAGTGCGAGAGTCTGGGCCCGGACGGGGTAGAACCGGCCATTTAGGTGGTCCGGGGGTCGAAGCAAAGAGAAAACGGACATTACGGCCCTCGGACGGTGGCTTGTCGTAAGTGGCTGTGCCACGGGTAGGTAGATGCGTCAAGGCGAGCGACGCGAGCCAGCGCTGGAAGCGTCAACCGCCCGGTAGGTGGAAGTTATGCGCCAAAAGGAATGGGCCCCAGTCAAGGTAAAACGGAGGATCGGCCCCGCGTGCCGCCAGCCGGAGTTTGACGAGGGCGTCTCGGCCGCAGTAGAGTGAGTGACTCACTTCGACGACCCGTTCGGGGAATTCAATGAAGATACAGTTTCTGGGCGCCGCCGGGACCACGACGGGTTCCATGCATCTGCTGGAAGTGGCGGGCAAGCGCATACTGCTCGAATGCGGCCTGTTCCAGGGCAGACGCAAAGAGGCCTTCGAACGCAACCGCAACTTCGCGCTCGACGTCGGCTCCATTGACGCCTGCATCCTCTCCCACGCGCACATTGACCACAGCGGGAACCTGCCGCTGCTGGTCAAGAACGGCTTTGGGGGGCCCATAATCGCCACGCCCGCCACACGCGACCTGTGCGAGATCATGCTGGCCGATTCGGCCTACCTGCAGGTGCAGGACGTCAGGTACGTGAACAAGAGGCGGATCCGCCAGGGCAAGAAGCCCTTCGAGCCGCTGTACGAGCCCGAGGACGTACCACCCGCCCTGCAGGCGTTCCGCGCGCTGCCTTACGAACAGCCCATGGAAGTGACGCCCGGTGTCACCCTCACCTTTTACGACGCCGGGCACATACTCGGCTCCGCTTTCGTGCAACTGAACATCCGAGAGAACGGCTCTGCGCGGCGCCTCTTGTTCACGGGCGACATGGGCCGAAAGCGGATGCCCATCCTCAGGGACCCCCAGGTGACCCACGACGTGGACATCCTGATCACGGAGAGCACCTACGGCAACCGCCTCCATCCGCCCCGCCACGACGTGAAGGCCGAACTGAGTCAGTTGTGCGACCAGATGCTCACGTACCGAGCCCGACTGGTGATCCCCGCATTCAGCGTCGGTCGCACGCAGCAGATCGTGTATCTCCTCAACGAACTGGCCGGCGACGGCGAGATCGGCGACCTTCCTGTTTACGTGGACAGTCCGCTCTCCACAAGAGCCACGAAAGTGCACGAAGAGCATCCCGAGTGCTACGACGAAGAGACGAGGGCGCTGCTGAGCAGAGGGGACGACCCCTTTGCATTCCCCCACCTGACCTACGTGGCCAATGTGGGCCAATCGAAGGCACTGAACGAGATGCGCGGGCCCGTCGTCATCATCTCGGCCTCCGGCATGTGCGAGGGCGGGCGGATCCTTCACCACCTGAAGCACACCGTCGAGAGAGAGCGGAACGTGATCCTCATCGTCGGCTACCAGGCGCGTAACACCCTGGGCCGGCGTCTGGTTGAAGGGACGGAGCGCGTCAGGATATACGGCCAGCACTATGAGCTGCGCGCCCAGGTCCGCATCGTCAACGCGTTGAGCGCCCACGCGGACCGCGAGGAGTTGCTGACCCATTTCCGTGCGATGGGGCCGGACTTCGACCGCGTCTTCGTGGTGCACGGCGAACCGCCGGCCTCCTCTTGCCTGGCCGCCGAACTCCAGGAACTCGGCGCCCGCAACGTGCTCGTCCCCGAGCAGGGCAGCGTCCACGAACTCTGAATATTAAACCACGTAGGAGCACGATGTGGTGAAGGGTGTAGGGGCGGCCGCCAAGGCGGCTAAAGTTCGCGTAACACTTCAGCCGAATGAGTGGTTTTCGCTTCTTTTGGCCTCGGCTCTGGATTTTGCCTGGCCGCTTTTCGCATCATCTGCTCCATGCCAAGCGCAAAGGTCAAGTCGGTGCTGGAGTTCACCCTTCCTATGACCCGC
>DAOVRD010000034.1 GCA_030628375.1 Planctomycetota bacterium | reverse complement strand
GACTTCCTCGCTGGCCGAACTGGAACCGATCCGGTTCGCCTCTCGGCGCCGTACAGCCAAGAAATGACGGCGGAGCAGCTCAGGGTTGTCCCCGAATAGAATGAAATTGTCAGGATTCCCTGCAAGGATCTTGCTGCACACCGCACAGTCGCACATCAGCTGAGGGAACCTGTGAATGATGAGATCAGTTTGCGAGAGGGATCGAAACGCGTGAAACGCGGGAATGTAGTATCTTTCTGGGGCTCCGCCGGAACCAGGTGTCAGCCGGATGGACTTATGCTCTGTGTAAAGAATGCCATGCGAGACGGCCTCCAAACCATCGAGGGCCGCCATGATCATCAAATAGCCTCCGTACAACGTCTCTACCCGCGTCCCGGCCTGAGTCAGACATTTGATTAGACACCGCACCTTCCTGATGACATCTGCGGTAGTCGAGGCCTCCGCATAATCGTCGATCCATAAGAAGACATGTCCGAACGACGAGTAGTCTTTGACAATCCTCCGGATGCCCTCGTCACTGAGTGCTGCTCTGTGACTCAAGATGACCGGGCCGACAATAGAGCCCTTGGCAAGCGTCTTGGTAAACTCGGCACAACTCAACGAGAACTTATACCACTCGTCTGTGACCGACTCGAAACGAAAGTACGGCGGAATGACGGCCCTCGGTGGCGTGAGCTTTGACATGTCATACCGCTTTAGATACTTCGTTGCACGGCTCTCACTCGATCCCGCCTCAATCTTGTCAAGCTCAAACCTAACGACGTTTGTGCAGAACTCTTCAATATTCGGATATTTGTCCGGCTTCAGCCAGTCGTTGGACCCGAGAGACATCACGCTCGCTGCCAGACCAGGATGGTATTGTTCGCACAAGCGCTCCACTGATGGTCTAAGTTGTCCATCGGCATTGAGATGCAGGTTCTTCGGGTTTTGAAATATAAACGTCATAGGATCGATGACGTAGGTCTTGTTGGGAAGAGATGTCACAAAAACGGATGTTGATGGGGGTTGGTATGCCAGAATATGCGCCGGAATCACAAGCCCATCAATCTGACGCTTCTCCTCATGAATCAACGGCTTGTCACGGTGCATTGCGAAGCGGAGGTGGATTTCCATTACCCCACTCCATTTGGAATCTGGGACTTGAGCCTTTCAACGACGAGGCCGTTGCTACAAGGGCTGCGTTCGGCATCTTTCAGTATCTCGACATCGCCCCATCGTGTGCCGACCGCAATCAGACCAATGCCATACTCCGCCAACAGACTCATATCAACCCGACCTGCGTGCTTTGAATAGATCGCGATGTAGGACCGGTCAGCGGCTGACAGATTGACAATAGCCTGAGAGAGCGCACGCATCCAATGCGACGTTTTTGCTTCTATCGCCCACAATTCCTGGGTGTCACAGGAGACTAGTGCTACGTCGATACGCTTTTCATAATGAGGCACCTCTCTCGCGGCCGCGTGATCTTGGCGGACGTGTTGCATCAAGACATCGACTAGCCGCCTCTCGGTTATGCGCTTAGCCACTATCATTATCCCCTTTGCTGCGCGAGTTCGCGTTTCCAGTCCTCAGGGGTCCTGTGACGTTTCGCGGTTTCTTCTAGCCAACCTTGCGACCGGAGGAGAAGGAGCAGCGCGAAAACTCCAGCTGCACCAGCGAGAAAAAAAGCCGACAGAAGCACGAGACCTACCCGGTAAGCCCACAGATGATCGACGAGAACAACAGCACAAACCAGAAAACCCGTTACACCAGATATCCCGAAAAGACGCAAGGCCCAGCGCTTAGAGCAATAAAACAGCCGCTCCTTCCTGCTGGCGAGAGCAATCTTCTTAGCGATGAAAGTCAGCTTCAATTCCGTGTCACCCTCAAAGGCCACTCGAAGCCCCGTCCGACTTCCTTGACCGCCAGCCGCGCCCCCGGATTCCGCACCGGCCATCATGAGAAGCCTCCTGACCTCCCCTATCATAACGCCTCCAAGAGCGTTCTTAAGAAGGGCGGCGTACAACTGCCGATCTGGTTGCTCGTCATCGAGCTCCCGCAGGCCGCGACATAGTTCGTCGAAAGCCGAAGGTTTTGGATTAAGATCGTCAACTTGGCTTAGCGCGGAGGGAAGATGATCGTCTACGAGCTGGCAAATCCTTAGGGCCTCCCCGACGACCGTTTCCCGGAACAAGCTCGAAAGGCCGCTTCGGATCTCAAGCACAGCCGCTGTCGCGACGTGCGATTTCATGCTGCCCAGCCACCAGAGCGCGGGCAGCAGAACTACACATGCGCCGAGTACCGCGCCCACCAAGCCCCATTCATGATACAGGCAATTAGCGTGAGCTTCCACCGCTGCCAAGATCATGGCGCACCCCGATCAAAACAGCCCTAGCTTCTCCTTTATCTCGCTCTGCGTAGCGTACTTCGGATAGCTTTCGTACGTGAATATCAGCAACTGTCGTAGCGACAACGAATTGAAGAAAGCTTTGAACTCAGCCAGGGCCTGTCGCTCTTTAGAACGAAGACTGCTCCAGAGCTCCTTCCCGACCCGCAGGCCCAAATCAGCGGACAACGAGAATCGGTCGGACTCGACACGTTTGGCACGCCACGACGGCACGTCCATGTCGGGATCCACATCGCCCGGTTCGTCGCTGTCGTCCGTCAGCCAGTAGTCAAGCCGACGCGTTGTTACGATCCCGGCCGACTTCAGTTCTTCCAAGTCCTGCTGCAATTCACTCGAGTACGGGCCCAGCTTATAAGGCTTATAGCCATAAGCCTTCGCTTCGTCAACGAGCTGCTTAGGGCCAACCCCGTGTTGCAGCAAGAAGGTGAGTTTCTGGAAGCGAGTGATCCCGTCTATGGGCTCGTTCTCATTCCCTGTTCTGCCGGGCGCATACAGCAACACGATGACAAGGTCCATTCCATCTTCGACCGTCAGCGACCCCTGGTTGCCAGCTGATGTTGCCACTTCGGTCCCTCCATGTTTACGTGGTAACACCACGCATTGTACAACCGACAGAACCCCCGTCGCACTCATACCGCGCTGCAACGGAGCACGACATGGCCGCTTCGAGGTCAGAGCAAGTCTTCGAAACGAGATTCTAGTCCGTGCCAGCCTAGTCGTCAACGCTCTGCTCGCCCCTACGTAAGCCAATCCGGCCGGTTCTGCAGTCTGCCGAACGCAGAACAGGCGCCCTAAGAATGGCCCGAGGATACCGTACCCAAGCCAAAAGGCAACTTGCCTCGGCGCTCGTGGGCCGTTACTGGGGGACGTGACTTGGCCAGAGCCCGTCAGTGGGTACTACAACCAGCATTTGGCGCCACAGTACCAGTATACTGTCGGGCTATGCGGATGTCGAGTGGAAAAGAGGGCCAATAAATCGCTTGCGATCCTCGTCGGACGCCGAGCAGCCCGGGCTTCCAGTTACCGACTACGCCCAGCACGCGAGCTACACAACGCAGCTGCTGGCGGCCGGCCTGCGTCGAGAATGCGTGGGCGCTGAGAGGAAGCTCCTTCTGGGAGGCAGCGCAGTTGACACGGGCTGGGTGAACGTATAGTATGGCAACGGCAGTGGGCAGCAGGCAAAAGGGGCGGTTGGGGCTCAGGGCCGTTTTGCGAAACGAACCCATTCCGCCATAAGGCAGCCTTGCACAAGGACCTGTGACGAAAAAACCTTGAATCGGACACCTGGTCTTCAAGACTCGCGAACGCCGCCCGTCGCGTCGGCCACGGGCAGCCGCAGAACGGCGCAGGTTGGCCGGCAAATGACGGCGTTTGGCACCCAGACGGCCGGCGCATGGCCCGCCCTCGCTGGGCCGACACGCGGCCGGTGCGGTGCTTTGCGTGGAATGCGGGCGGCTGCTATGATGGGCGCTCGCCGATCTCCTGGAGGATGGTGGTATGACTGACCGAAGGCCGGGCCCGCGCCCCGCAGTGCTGGGCACGTGCACGTTTAGCCCGTACCCGCTCCGCGACCTGGACGACCGCGACGGTCTGCTGCGCGAGGGCCTGCAAATGCTGGACGACATGGCGCGCGAGGCGGACCGCCAGGGAGAATCGCTCGACCTGGTGGTTTGGTCGGAGAAGTTCGCGCAGGACCCGCGGATTCCCGTTCCGGAGAAAGCGGAACCCGTGGACGGGCGCACCGTCAGCGCCGTGGCGGAACGTACGCGCAAGCTGAACACCAACGCCGCAGTGCCGCTCGTCCTCAAGGAGGACGGCGAGTTCTTCAATGCGCTGGTGTTCCTTGACCGCCGGGGCGAGCACGCGGGGACTTACCGAAAGGTGAATCCGGTGCCGGGTGAGAGCGGCCTGTGCGAGGGCGGCGTGACGCCGGGAACGGACGTGCCGGTCTTCGACCTCGACATCGGCCGGGTAGGAGCGCAGATATGCTTCGACGCCTACTTCGAGGAGGCCTGGCGGGCGCTTGGCCGGGCCGGCGCCGAGCTGGTGGTGTTCTCCAGCGCGATGCAGGCGGTGATGGGCCTGAAGACCCATGCTTACACCAACCAGTACTATGTGCTGGCGTCGACCTGGAACGTGCCGACGGTGATCGTGGATCCCGTCGGCCGGGAGCTGGCCCGCACGCACGCCAGCAATGAAGTGCTGGTGGTGAAGGTTGATCTCGACTACCGCGTGTATAGCAACTGGCGCGTTGACTTCGTCAGGGAGCTTGTAGAGAAGTACGAGGGCCGCATCCAGATGGACTGGCACCCGGAGGAACTCATGTGGATTGTGACCTCGTCCGACCCGAGCCTGCCCGTAGAAGAGTTCATGAAGCGCGAGAAGCTGGAGACCACTTGCGCGCATCTGGCCGAGGCCGGCGCGGCCCTTGCGAAGATAAAGGCAGAGGAATCAACCCCCCGCACGGTGCCCGGGCGCTCTTAAAACGCCTAACGAAACTAACCGCAGAGATCGCAGAGGACGCCGAGAAAGCCAAGAAACCGGTCCATGACACGTTCTTTCGGCTCTGCGTTCTCTGCGTCCTCGGCGGTGAATCCGTTTTGCTAGAGGGCCTTAGACGCCGATGCGCGCGCCGTCACTCACCAGCACCGCACCACTAACGCGGAGGGGGAGAATGAGTCAGCGGACGGTCCGGCTGCTGCTCACGGCCGTCGTCGCGGCGGGCCTGGCGGCGGCCTCTTCCTGGGCGCAGGAGAGGAAACCGATGAGCATCAAACGGTCCGACGTGGTGTTCATGGGCAGCAGCTCCGTGGAGGCCTACAGGCAGTACGGCACAACGGTGGTGAGCTGGGGCGGGCGGCCCTGGGGCGACACGGAGCGTGCGACCGACCAGTTCCGCCGGCGCGTTAAGGCAGCACATGAACTCGGCATCGGTTACCTGCCAGGCGCGGCGTTCCGGACGGCGTTCACGCAGATGATAGACTACGATCCGCAGTTCGAGGATTCGATATGCCGATCCCTGGAGGGCGAGCCGATCCTGGTGCCGTGGCTCTGGGACCACAAGCACAAGGACGGGCATCCCGCCTACTGGTTCTGCACCAATTCGCCGGCTTACGGCGCTTATCTGAAGCATCAGATAGAAAACGCATTCGCGGAGGATGCCGAAGGGCTGCACATTGACGACTACGCCGGCACGGTGGGCACGCGCTGGGCCGGCGGCGGCTGCTTCTGCCGGCACTGCATGGCGGCCTTCCGCGAGCACCTGAAGGAGAACTTCCCCCGGGAGAAGCTGGCAGAGCTGGGCATCGCGTCGCTGGACGAGTTCGACTACGGCGAGTTCCTGCGGGGCCGCGGCGTGACGGCGGAGGAGTTCAAGAATCGCGCGGAAGGGCATCCGGAGCGGATCCCGCTGAGCCACGAGTTCATCGAATTCCAGAAGAGGGCCGCCGTGGCATGGGTGGCGCAGTACCGCCGCTGGGCCGAGGGCGTGGCCGGCCACCCGCTGGCGCTGTGCGTGAACTCCGCCGTCAGCGGCCCGGACAACCTGCTGATCGCGCCCGTCGTCACGTTCTTCTCGGGGGAAGTGCACCACGAGGCCGATTCCGGCAAGGTCTCGGCCAGGCCGGTCTGGAGCTTCAAGCTCGGCGATGCGGTGGACCGGCCGGTAGCCTGCACGGGCGCGGGCTGGGACTGGGCATTCGTCAAAGAGCATGACAAGCCCGGCCTGGTGCGCACCTGGATCGCGCAGGCCTACGCATTCGGGCATCAGTTCATGCCGCCGGTGCGCCAGTGGTGCTACACGAAGGAGAAGGGGACGCACTGGTACGAGCCGTCGGCGGAGGACCTGGCCTACGTCTGCCGGTTCGTGCGCGAGAACGCGGAGCTGTTCGACGACTACGAGCCCGTCGCGCACGTGGGGTTGCTCTACAGCAATGCGGCGTTTCGGCGCTACAAGCGCCAGGCGATGGACGCCTGCGAGGACCTGGCGCTTCTGAACGTGCCGTTCCGGCTGGTGCTGGCAGGCGACGACTGGATGGACGAACGGCTGGAGTCCCGCGACCTGGAGGACCTGAAGGCGCTCGTTGTGACCGAGCCAACCACCCTCGACGATGAGCAGCAGGCGGTGCTGGACCGGGCGAAAGCGCTGACGGTCACCTGGCCGGACCCCGAAGGGCTGTTCAAGCTGCTGCCGCGCCAGATGGCGCTCGAAGGGACGTCGAACGTGACGGTGGTCCCGAGGCGGAAGCCGGGCGATCCGCGCGCCCCCTTCATCTGCCACCTGGTCAACAGGAACTACGTGCTCGATAGCGACTCGATGGAGGTCCAGCGGAACTTCAGGCTGCGGCTGTCCGATTCCCTGTTCGGCGCCGCCATAACCGGCGCGACGCTCCACGCGCCGCAGAAGGAGCCGGTGGGGCTGGGGGTTGAGCGAGCGGGAGGCGCCACGACGATCACGATCCCCGGCCTGGACCTCTGGGCCTTGCTGGAGCTGGAACGCGAGTAGAGCTTCGAGGGTGCCGCGAGGACGTGCAGCGGCCGGTCCCGCCAACCGAAGGGGGATCCAGTTGGGAGCGCAAGTGGACGCCACCGACAGCCCGACGCCGGTTGGCTCCGTCCTGACGCTTCGGGCGGTCGTGCTGGGCGGGCTCATGTGCGTGGTGATCGGCTTGGCGGGACCTTACTGGACGTTCTACCTGCACAGTTCGACGCTCTTCCTCGACTACAGCGTCGCGGGGGCCGCGTTCCTGCTGTTCGTGCTGGTGCTTCTGGGCAACGGGCTGTTGGGACTTTTCTGCCGGCCACTGGCGCTCAGGCCGCACGAACTGGTGGTGGTGACCGCGATGATGCTCATCGGGGGGGCCATCACGACGATGGGGCTGGTGGGGTATCTGATACCCAACATGTCCGCGCCCTACTACCTTGCCACGCCTGGCAACCAGTGGAGCACCGAGCTGTGGCCACACCTGGCCCCGTGGCTGGCTCCGCTCGATCCGAACGGCAGGACCCTGGCCATCAAGAAGTTCTTCACGGGCGTGAACCCCGGCGACCCGATCCCATGGGGGCCGTGGATCAAGCCACTCCTGTACTGGTCAATCCTCCTGATCGCCCTCTATGCGTGCATGACGTCTTTGATGACCATCATGCGGAAGCAGTGGGTGGACCACGAGCACCTGAGTTTCCCCATCGCGCAGGTGCCGGCAGAGCTGTGCGCTGCGGCCGCTTCGCCCTGGCGCAAACCGTCCATTCTGGTGAGCATCCTGTTCTGGATCGGGTTCGCCCTGCCGTTTCTCGTCGGCAGCCTGAACGGCCTGCACCACTACTACCCCAGTGTACCCAAGATAACGATATCGAAGACGATCGCGGGTCTGACGCCGATATCGCTTCCGCTTTACCTGAGCTTCGCCGTGCTGGGGTTCACGTTCCTGATTCCCAACCGCGTCGCCTTCAGCCTCTGGTTCCTGAACATCCTGTCGTTTGCCTTCCGCTGCTACACCAAGGCTTACGGGTATGAAATGAAGGAAGACCTGGCGATATACGGCGCGTCGCGTTATCCCATCATGGCTCACCAGGGCATGGGGGCGATGATGGTGTTCATCGTCGCGAGTTTGTGGTTCTCGCGCCGGCATCTTGCGCGGGTATTCAGGTGTGCTCTGGGCAGCGGCGGAGGCTACGATGCGGGCGAGCCCTCGTCGTATCGGACCGCACTCCTGCTGCTTGTGGCCGGCTACGCCGTAATGGCGGCGTGGATGTGGAAGGCGGGACTCGGCCCCTTTTACAGCATGGTCTTCGTGCTGGTGGCGCTGCTGATCTTCTACGGGCTGACGAGGGTGGTTGCGCAGTGCGGCGTGGCGGTCACGATTGCGCCTTTGATTGCCCCGACCTTCATGGTAAGCACGTTCGGCTCGGCAAACATCTCCTCGTCGGGACTTGCGGCCCTTTCGATGAGCTGGGTCTGGTGCAGCGACATCCGCACTTCCGTGATGGGCTCGGCAGCGCACGGCATCTACCTGGCCCGACGCCAGGCGCGCGGCCTCCTGTGGGTGCTCTTGCTGGCGGCCGTCATCACGTTCGTGACGGCCTCACTGTTCACCATACGGCTGGGATACCAGCACGGCGCGTCGAACCTGCACCCGTGGTTCTTCCTGAACGGACCGAAGTACCTGTTCCGGTGGCTGGCCCTCAAGGCGAGCACCGGCGAGCCAGCGAACGTCCAGGGGCTGGTCTGGACGGGGGTCGGCGCCTTCATCATGCTGCTGCTGGTCATTGCGCAGCGGACCATTTTCTGGTGGCCGGTCCATCCCGCCGGTTTCATCATCTGCTCGGTGGGGTGGACCGACATCCTGTGGGTTTCCATATTCCTGGCATGGCTGACCAAGCTGATCGTTGTCAGGGTCGGCGGGCCGCGCCTCTACCGCAAGGCCAGGCAGTTCTTCCTCGGCATGATTCTCGGGCAGTTCACGGTTGCAGGCGTGTGGGCGGTCGTGGACACGTTCACCGGCTCAGTGGGCAACAGCATCTTCTGGATCTGACGGCGCTCCGTTCCACCAGGCTCGGCGGGTGCGGCTGCGCCCGTTCCAAGTGGCAAGGCCGAGCGGAGAAAGGAGGAGGGCAGTGACAAACGCTGATCGGTCAAAGGACCCGGACACCAGCGGCGCAGAGGTACCCGTGCGGGGCCTGCACGTGGCAACAGGCAGGAGGGGCGATGCTGCCCTGCGGGACAGATTCATTCGGGAAGCCCTGCCTCAGGAGGGCGTGAACCTTCTCGTCGTGGAGATCAACTACGGCTATGCCTACACGAGTTACCCTCAGGTGGCGGAAGGAGACGCCCTCACACGGGACGACCTGAATGAACTTGCTCAGGCATGCCGCGACGTTGGCGTGGAACTCGTGCCGCAGATCAGCTGCCTCGGCCACCAGTCGTGGGGAGGGCCGAGCCACGGACTGCTGCGGGCTTTTCCCGAGTTCGACGAGAGGCCCGACGTCCCGCAGGATGCAAGCCGCGACGACCTCTACTGCAGGAGCTACTGTCCGCTGCATCCGGACGTGCACGAAGTCGTCTTCGGCCTCATTGACGAGCTGGCCGGCGCGTGCCAGGCCACCGACTTCCACGTCGGGATGGACGAGGTGTTCTTCATCGCCGAGGAGAAGTGCCCCCGCTGCGGCGGCAAGAACCCGGCCGAGGTCTTCGCCGGCGAAGTCAAGGCACTGCACGACCACCTGGCCCGGAACGGCCGGACCATGTGGATGTGGGGCGACCGATTCATTGACGGCAAGGCCACCGGACTGGGCAAATGGAGCGCCAGCATGAACGACACGGCCCCCGCCGTGGACGCGGTGCCCAAAGACATCGTCATCTGCGACTGGCACTACACGCAGGCGCCCGAGACCGCCGCCTACTTCCTCGATAAGGGATTCCGTGTGGTGGCCAGTCCGTGGCAGGATTCTGGGGTGGCCCTGCGGCAGCTCGAGATGATACGCAGCCTGCGCAAGGACAACGACCGGGCCCTCGGAATGCTGCAGACGACGTGGTGCGGATTCGAGCGATTCGCCCGTGCCTACTACGGAGAGCTGGACGCGGACCAGAAGCGAAGCGAAAGCGCCATTGGCGCCGCGAACTGCTTCAAAACGCTCTTCGCCGCTCTGCGCGGCGAAGGGTAACCGCCGGCGACAAAGCTGCCGAGTGCGATAGGGCTGGGGCGTAGGTCGGCCCGGCCGGTTGTCAGACCTGGATGGCGTTGAAGATATCGGTATTGCTCAACATGCCGATGATGTTCGTGCCATCGAAGACCGGCGCTCTGCGAATGCCCGCATGATGCATCAGTCTCGCGCAGTACTTGAGCGCCAGTCCGGGCGAGACCATGACGAGGGGCTTTGTCATGATCTCGAACACCTTGACCGCAACCGGGTCCTTGCCCGGGTCCGCCACTTTGTTGACCACGTCCTTGCGGGTCATGATACCGTAGGCGTCCTCCTGGCCCCTGTGTTGGACAATCAGGCTGGAGACGCCCTTGAGCCGCATGAGGGCAATGGCCTCCGCGACCGTGGCGCTTCCGTCAACGAACACCACGTCCGCCGTCATCACGTCCTGGGCTAGTGCAGATCGGACGTCATTGAGCGGTTTGCCCATAATAGCTGCCTCCTTTCGCCCCATTGTGCCGAGCGACCGGCTTGCCCCAGCCACATCGCCGCCCCCTGCCACCCCGGCAGGTGGTACTATCCCCGACAGAAACTGCGTCTTGAATATCCAGGAATCGCGGCCGGCGGCCTTCCGTCCCCTGTCGCACCAACCAGGGCAGCCGCTCCGCCGCGTGAAGGCCCCCACTGAGGCGCCCAAACGGACAGCAGAGCCAAAGCGGGGCCAATTATAGCTTATCTTGCCAGGATAACAAGTGCTGCTACTTCAAAAACAGCTCGACGACCGGGACGGTGACGTCCGGTTTCGGGATCGGCAGGTAGAGCATGAGCGTGTCTGCTGCGGCCTTCTCGTACGAACCGTGCCAGGGATCCCGCGGGCCGAACTTGATCTCCGAAGCGTCGTTGAGGAGCTGGGCGTACTCGACCTTGCCAGCCAAGCCGTCCAGGTAGAGCTGCCCCACCGGCCAGGCGAACACGTGCACGTAGAGCCTCCGGGTCTCGGGATTGTAGGTCAGCCGGCAGTGCTGGGGCGTCGGGAACTCATCGGGCGCCTGCGTGCAGCCGTAGATCGAGCGGCTGTGGCGCTTCATCCATTCGCCGACGCCCGACAACCGGTCCATGGCACGCCGGTCGAACTCGCCGCGGGCGGTCGGCCCCACGTTGAGCAGCAGGTTACCCCCCTTGCTCACGCCGTCAACGAGCATCTGCACGACCTGCTCGACGCTCTTCCACGTGGCCTCCTGGCGGTGGTAACCCCAGGAACCGGAGAACGTCTGGCAGGTCTCCCACGGCACGCGCTCGCCGTCCACCGTGACCCACTGGCGCACCATGAACTGCTCGGGCGTCTTGAAGTCCCATCCGTCGGGCCTGTCCAGCAGGTCCAGCCGGTCGTTGATGATGATGTTCGGCTGGAGCCGGCGCGTCAGTTCGAGCAGCTCCTCCGACTCCCAGTCGTCCCTGCCCTTGCCGTCCTCGCCGGGGAAGGAGAAGTCGTAGAAAACCACGTCTATCTGCCCGAACTGGGTCAGCAACTCCTGCACCTGATTGCGCATGTACTCGGCGTACCTGCGCACGTCCCTGTCCCTGGTCCGCTCCCTGAACTCCTGGTCCTCGCGCATCGGGTGGTGGCGGTCCACCGGGTATTGCGGATGATGCCAGTCGAGCAGCGAGTAGTAGAACCCCACGCGCAGGCCCTCTTCCCGGAATGCCTGGACCATCGGCTTGAGCAGGTCCTTGCCGTAGGGCGTGTTCGTGACCTTGTAGTCGGTATATTTCGAGTCCCAGAGGCAGAAGCCTTCGTGATGCTTGCTGGTCACGACCAGGTACTTCATGCCGGCGTTCTTCGCGGCGCGCGCCCACCGGCTCGGGTCGTACAGGTCCGGGTTGAAGTGTTCGAAGTACTTCGCGTAGTCCTCGTCGCTGATGCGCTCCCGGCTCTTCACCCACTCGTGCCGGGCGGGCAGGGCATAAAGCCCCCAGTGGATGAACATGCCGAACCGGTCGCACTGCCACCATTTCATGTGTTCCTTGGCCTCCGCCATCTTTGCCTTCTCCAGATCGAGAGTGACCGAGTTAACCATCAAAGGCGCAATGCTATTCGGCACTCACGCACCTGTCAACAGCAAGGGAGACATCGGCCCGCCCCCACTCGACCGTTGAGGGCAAGACGCCGGCACCGGACTGGACGGCGCGAGGGACAACTGCTAAGCGGAGAGACATGAATCGTCCAACGTTTCGGTTATAGCGGCCCTTGTCATTCTGAGCCGCGCAGTCGGGGCGCGGCGAAGAATCTGTCCGTTCAGCATTCCCTCCAACGAGATTCCCGCCGGAGGCGGACAAGCCCTCCAGGGGCGGATAAACTTCGTCCGCCAAGCAGATAGGCGGACTCAGAATGACACCAACGCGCGGGCAGAAACAGTAGAACACTCTTGTCAGACCGCTTAGAATAGACGCTATGGCAGAGAACCCGCATGAACGCACCCACCAAGAGCTGCTGCGCGAGAACGAGCAACTCAAAGAGCGCGCGGCCGAGATGGAGCGCCAGGCCGCCCGCAACGCCTACGCCCAGGGCGAGCGGATGGCGCGGGTCCTCCGGTTCAAAGAAGCGATCGAGCTGCTGGAGAGCATACGGCCGGACGTGATGGACACCCGCGAGGCCATAAGAAGAACCAGGGAACTTCAAGGGCGGGTGGCCCAACGGCAGAGAGCCAGGGCGAGGGTGAATGCGATCATCGCCGTCCTGGCAATCCTGATGGTGGCGATGGGGTGCGTGATCTTCGTGCTGCGCTGAAGGCCGCCGGGTCTATGCCGCGGCCTTTTCGACGATCAGGGCCGTGACGTTGTCCTTGCCCCCGGCGGCCCTGGCGTTCCCTACCAGGGCCTGGCACGCCATAGCGATCTCGTCGCCGACGCCCAGGAGGCGTTCGATTTCCCTGTCGGGCAGGCTGTCGGTCAAGCCGTCGGTGCACAGCATCAGCCGATCGCCCTCGCGCAGCTCGACCGTTCGCACGTCGGCGTCGGGGCCCCTGGACATCCCCACGTAGCGCAGCAGTTGCCCCCGCATCGGGTGCTTTTTGGCCTGCTCGGGCGTGATGGCAGCACGGTCCACCAGCACCCCGACCACGGAATGGTCAACGGTCAGTTGCTCCAGCTTGCCGTCGCGCAGCAGGTAGGCCCGGCTGTCACCCATATGGGCGATGTGAACCAACGATCCGCGCACGAGGGCGATGACGACGGTCGCCCCCATTTTTTTGTTCGGTCCCAGCGCCTCGCTTTGCTGCCGCATGCGGTCGTTCACAGTCAGGACGACGTCCCGCAAAGCCGCCTCCGCATCGGCAACGTCCGCATTCTCAAACCGGGCTTTGTGTTCCGCCAGCGTCTCCGGGAGCCACTCCACCACAAGACGCGACGCCACCTCGCCGGCTTCCTCGCCCCCCATTCCGTCGGATACTGCAAACAGCCCATCCTCGGACGCCGCCAGGACAGCGTCCTCGTTATTCTTTCGGACACGTCCTACGTCGCTCGCCCAGCAGGCGTGAAAGCCGCTGTCGCTGCACTGCCCGCCGATCCGATCTTCGGTCACCTCTTCCTCCCCGTCGAGCCGCATGGCACCTCCGCCGCGGAACGCGCAACAACCACCGCACAGCCACCCCATAAGGGCATGAGAACCCCCCGCCAACGGCAGGAGCGGCACGAATCATCACCCGCTTCCGGCGAGTCTACGTAGTGGCCCCCCTCCCGGCGACCGGGCGTCTCCATTATAACCGATCCTCTGATAATGCCGCAAATCCTTCATCTTCTCTGTCACGACGCGCAGGCCCAATACTGACTGCGAGCGCGCCCGCTGACAACTGCCGTACGTCCCTGGCACCCCCGCACCTGCGTTCGGAAGCGGCCGCTGCATGATGGAGATCGCCCCCCTCGACTGCGACGTCATCGTCCACAGGCGGGAGCACTTCACGGCGCGGAAGGCCGAGCAGATCGCTGCGGCGGAGGACGCGGCCCATGCCGAAGGGCGAGAAGCTGTTCAAGTTCCTGGCGTCGTTGATGCTGCGCGGTCTCTACGGAACGGTTACAATACGCTTCGCGAGTAGCGCGGTGACGCATGTTCAGGCCGAGACACGGCGAATGTGGCAGTACAGGCATCTACCCGAGCAAGGACCCGTGCCCTTCAGGGCGGGGCGAGACTCACAGATTGCTGGAGCACGCATTCGGGATTGTCGTGTGGGATACGGGTGTGCGCTCCTCCGGGGAGAGCTTCAGTGACGCGGCACAGCGGATCAGTAGCACCGTTGACAAATGAGTTGAGGTGCAAGCATGATCAAGCTTATTGACCTCATCCGACTGGCTGGAGTTCAGTTGGCTGACTTCAAGATACACTGCGCGACGGGAATGGGGCCTACCCCGCTCGAAGCCTTCTTTGACGGCTCGTTCAGGCAGTGGCAGGAACACCAGAACCAGAAGAACTTCCAGTGCGAGCACGTCTTGTCCCTCATACACTTGGGCGGCGATCGGTGGCTCTTCCCGGGAGTCTACGCGGTTGAAGGGGTCGCGCGGGGAACTTGGAAGGAGTCCCCCTGCTACCGGTACTCCACGCGGGAACTCGATGGCCTTGAACATCTGACAGGGAAGGCCATCGTCCAGTTCGACAAGACGTTCCGTGCCTCGTACCTGCGTGGTGAGAAATACGTGGATCGACTTCTTGTTGCTGCGATACGCGAGCAACGCATGACGATCGGCGATTTCCCCGGCTACAACTCCGTCCTGCTCTCCTACCACATGCTCAAGACGGTGCTACGCGAGGCCAATCCGTCATGGCGCACAGGCCTTGCCAATGTCGCTGGAGTGTATGTCATTACTGACATCTCGGATGGGAAGCTCTACGTGGGCAGTGCATTTGGCGGAGAAGGCATCTGGCAACGTTGGAGCGAGTACGCGAAGACCGGACACGGCGGCAATAAGGAGCTTCGCGCTCTGCTGCGTCAGAACGGGGATGGATATGCCGACAGCTTCCAGTTCTCGCTCCTTGAAGTGTGCGACCTCAGCTCGAGCGATGACTACGTTCTGGCCAGGGAATCGCACTGGAAGACGGTTCTGCGGTCGCGGGAGTTCGGACTGAACAGGAGCTGAGGGTGCCGGCGCTAGCACAGCATTGACGGCTCAAGCCTGACGGTTTGGCCGACAGGCGTTGAATGATCAAGCGCGATTGCACAGAGACGCGGGTCTCCGTGCGTCGGGCGGGCAAGCCTTGCTGAAGGGGCGGCGGCCCTGGACTCGGGGAGCCGCTGCTGCTATTCTCGGGCCTGGCATTGCCTTTGCCTGTGCCGGGGAGAGAGCCATGAGATGGGTGCTGGCGGCGGTGTGGCTGTGGGGGACGGTGGCGCTGGCTGCGGCCGGGGCGTCAGGTGAATTGCCGGACCAGTTCAGCGCCTGGGGCAGCCGCGCGAAGGCGCATCCTTACCTGGGCGATTCCGGCCTCGACGTTGCAGGTTCGGCGCGGGTCGAGGCAAGCGCCCAAGAAAAGGCCCAGGGCTTCGTCGTCTTCTCGAAGCCCGCCACTGCCGTCGTTGGGCCCGACTTCATTCCCGTTGCGGCCGATCGCTGCACGGTTCTGGCGGCGCGCGACTGCCCCGGTCAGTACGGTCCGATTACGTTCGCCGTGTTCGCCCTGCAAGGGGGCGACTTCTCCGTCAGCGCGACAGACCTGGCAGGGCCGTCCGGCGGCAAGATCGGGGCCGAGAACCTCGACGTCCGCGCGATCCGCTACGTGAAAGTCACCGACGGCGCGAAGTCCGAGGTGATCCCGCTCCTGCTCGAGGCCTTTGACACCCGGCAAGTCGCTCCCAACCGGGTGCAGCAGTTCTGGATTACCTACTACATCCCCGAGGACGCCCCTCCCGGCCTCTACGAGGGCAAGGTGCGCATCAGCACTGAGGGCGGCGAGGAACTTGAGCTTCCGCTGCGGCTGCGCGTGAACGCCTTCAACCTCGCCGAGCCGGACCTGGCCATCTACATCTACTACGCGCCCTCAACGAATCCGTCGGACCTCGACCTGATCCGCAAGGAACTGGTTGATCAGCGCTGCCACGGCATGAACGTGGGCATGGTGACGCCGCCCGTGACGCGAGACGGCGACCTCGCACGCGACGCGTTCACGCCCTTCCTCGACGTCTACAAGGAAGCGGGCTTCGCGAGGCGCAGCATTCACATCGGGCTCTGGAACCGCATCACTTCGGAATGGCTCAACACGCCGGACCGGTCCATCGGGATGTACGCTCCGTGGTTCCGCTACTACCCCTTCAGCAAGGAACTCGACGACCGCTACGTCCGTACGGTGCGCATGATCGAACGGGAAGCGAAAGCGCGCGGGCTGGAACTGATCCTCGCCGTGGCCGATGAGGCCGGCAGCCACCCCTGGACGACCGAAGCCGCCCAGCACTACAACGACCTGATAAAGACCCACGTGCCCGCCGTCGTGCGCGAGCTGACCGTCGGGGGCGGGTGGGCCATGAAGCGACCCGAACACGAGCTGTGGAAAGGGCGCATCAACATCTGGACGACCAACCGCTGGCTGCCCGACAAGCTGGCCATAGTCCGCCAAGACGATCCGAATGCGAAGATCGCGATCTACAACATGGCCGGCAAGGGATCGGCCCCCGGCGGCCTCCAGTCCACACGGATCTTCTACGGCTTCTTCAACTGGAAGGCCAGGGCCCACGGCGTGGCGCAGTGGGTGTATCGGCACCCCGGCACCCCGGCGCACAACTACGTCTGGCCCGCAGCGGACCCGTCGGAGGGCAGGGTGCCGACTCTGCGCTGGGAGGCCGTGCGCGAAGGCGCCAAGGACCGGCGCTACACCGCCACCCTCGAACTGCGCCTTGCGGGAAAGGAAGGGGAGACGGCCGAGCAGGCCCGCCGGCTCCTCGAAGAGATCGCCGCACAGGTGGAACTGCGCACGGGCGACTACGACCCCATCCACGGCGGCCGCGTTCCAGCACACCCGCCGGGCACCTACGACCGGTGGCGCGACAGGATCGCCGACGCCATCGAGCAGCTTGGCCCCTGAGAAGCGCGGGCGAAAGCGCCGCGACGGCTGCGCCGGAGTAGGCGGCCCACGCCGAAGGCCGCGAAGCTGTTCAGATTCCTGGCGGGCCCGATGGTTGACAGATTCTACGGGGCGGTTACTATCAAGTTCCAGGCAAGTAAGGTAACCTACGTTAATGCAGAGAGCAGACGCACGTGCGAGTACCGCGACCTACCGGCCAGTTCAGGGCCCGTCACGGAATAGCTAGCGGCAGAGAACTCCGGCACTTAACCCGGCAACCATAGGACGGAGCAACAGAAAGGCAGTCTGGCATGGCGGATCGGCTTCCATCTTTCTTTGATCTGGCGAAATACGGCATCTCATCCGATGACGTCGTCCAGGCGTACCTAGGGTGCTCACCTGCGGAGATCTGCGAGAGCGCGGTCATCATCCCGGTCTGGGACGCGGCGATCTTCGAGAAGCATGTTGACTCAACTACTCCGGTGTTCGAAGGCCGTACAAGGGCAGTGTGGCGAATGGAGTATCACGGGGAGCGGTTGAGCCTGATCAGGAGTGGGATAACGGCGGCATTCGCAGGCGACATAGTGCTGGCGCTCGGCTGCACCCCATGCGAAACGCTGCTGTTCTCCGGCTCCGTCGGTGGGCTGCTGCCAACCATGAAGATAGGAGACTTCCTCATTGCCGAGAGCTCAGTATGCGGGGAGGGTTTCTCAAGGTATCTTGAGCCCGAGGTGATGCCCAGGGACTGCTTCCTGGACACTGCGATGACTGACGCTTCTCTCACATCTCGCCTGGCGCGCGCCGCGCAGGACGCCTCGCGGCAGCACTCGATAGCATTACACATCGGCACCGTTGTGTCTGTGGACAGCATCCTGGCCCAGTTCTTCCGGCTCAATCACTTCAGGGAACACCACGGATGCATCGGAGTGGAGATGGAGACATCGGCGACCTTCAAGGCGGCCAACCTCGTCGGCATTAGAGCCGCAGCGCTGCTGCAAGTGTCGGACGTGATACCGACGAAGAAATCGCTCTTCTCAGGTCGAACCGAGCAGGAGATGGTCGAGAAGGAGCGGATCAAGACAAACGTCCTGCCGAAGATTCTCCTTGAGACGCTCGCTGCGAATACGCAATGACAGCGGAGAGGGATGTCGGACGAGGCGTTGGCGCTTAAGTGCGCTGGGACAGGGCAGCGGACGTTGAATGATCAAGCCCGATTGTCGGGACAGATGGTCTCTCCCCGCCGTCGGGCCTTTCGTCTTGACAACCGAAGAGATGGCCCCGATCCCGCACGTGCGGGACCGCACCCCGAGCAGGTCCCGTCAAGCGACCTGCCGGGCCGCCTTGTCCATGGGCTCCAGGGCAAGAGCAGTATCGCCTCTACGTGTAACCGGCCTGCTGCTGGACTTCTTCGATGAAGGCCAGCATGTTCTCCAGCGGCACGTCGCCTTCGACCGAATGAGCGGGCGCGAAGACGTAGCCTCCCTCGCTGCCCAGCTCCAGAAGGTGCCGGGTCTCGCGGCGCACGTCCTCAGCCGTCCCGTACGGCAGCGTCCGCTGAGTGGACAGCCCCCCATAGAATGCGAGCCGGCCGCGGTACCGTCTCATCAGGCCGTCCACGTCCATGACTTCCGGCTGGAACGGATTGAAGCAGTCCAGGCCTATCTCGATCAGGTCGTCGAACAGCTCGTCCACGTCGCCGCACGAATGGATCATCACGAACTTGCCGATGTCGCGGACGGCACCGTACGTGCGTTTCAGCACGGGGT
>DAOVRD010000211.1 GCA_030628375.1 Planctomycetota bacterium | reverse complement strand
GCACCCGGTGAGCACGGCGGTCGGGCGGCGGGTTCGTCCGGGTTCAGGCATCTGGTCCTCGTGCGACCTTGTCGGATAGGGCCACCAGCGCCGCAGCGGTGTTGTAGTGGATCCGGACCGTGTCTTCGACGAGCGGCGCGTAGCCGCCCGCCAGCACGGCGGCGGCCGGCAGGTCCCGTTCCGCGCAGGCGCCCAGGACGATCTCGTCCCGGCGCTTCAGGTCTTCTATCTCCAGCATCAGCGTGCCGAGCATGTCCTCCCTGTAGGGATCGGCGCCGGCCACGTAGAGCACGAACTCAGGCCGGTGCGTTTCGAGAGCATCGAGCAAGTGCTCCTCCAGTTCGGCCAGGTACTGCGCCCCGCTGCAAGAACCGGGCAGCCCGATGTCCAGGTCGCTCTGCCCTTTGACGGGGTAGATGTACTCCTCGTGGATGCTGAAGGTGAAGACGTCCGGCTCGTCCCGGAACATGTAGGCCGTGCCGTTGCCCTGGTGCAGGTCGCAGTCCACGACCATGGCCTTGCGGATCAGCCCATCGTGGCGCAGCTTCGCCACGCCCAGCGCTACGTCGTTGATGTAGCAGAAGCCTTCGGCCCAGTCCGGGAAGGCGTGGTGGAACCCTCCCGCCATGTTCATGGTGAACGTGTGTTCCGCCACGGCGAGCCGGCAGGCAAGCACGGTCCCTCCCGCTCCCAGTGCGAATGCCTCGACGATCTGCCGCGAGATGGGCATCTCGCTGCGGACCGTTCGCATGGTGTGCCGGTTGCTGAACAGGTCGCCGACGTACTCGGGCGTGTGGATCAGTTCGAGGTCCCGGCGGCTTGCGGGCTTGGGCTCGACGAAATCGTCCGGCCTGGCCAGGCCCATCTCCAGCATCTTGTCGTGCAGGAGGCCGTACTTCTCGGTGCGGAACACGTGTGCGCCGACATCGCACCAGTAGCCGCGGGAATAGATGAACTTGGCCATGAGTCTCCGTTCTCGGGTCGGCAGGCTCTCAGGGCTCCAGAAGCAGAGGGAACGAGGGCGCCCAGCCTGGCTGTGCGCGCTCCTTCAGTTCGGCGGCGTCGGCCGCGTAGAGGGGGCTTATTTCGATCACGGGCGAGGAGAAGTCCTTCGGCGTCGAGAAGGAAGCGCCGGCCTCGCGAAGCCATTCCAGCCATTGCTGCTGCATCAAACGCCGGGCGGCGTCCGGGCTGTCCTCGCCTTCGGCGTTCTTGACCGGCCCGAACTCGGCGGCGCGTCTCACTTCAACGAACGCGCATTCATCCGCGAAGGAAAGGGCATCAAAGATGAATCGCTCGAACTTGTAGCAGCCCGCAGGTGGCGAGAGCGCCTTGTGCCCCAGCTCGTCCAGGATCTCGTACCGTTTCCGGGCAACGTGCCAGGGCAGGGCGCCCTCTTGCGCCACGCGTTCGGCGAACGGGACGCTGATGGTGTGAACGGCGATGCTCCCGAAGGGAAAGAGCAATTGACCGGATGGGAAGCGGGCGGCGGCGATCTCCTCCGGAACGTCCGTGTACTCGATGACGGTCGGCTTTCCGCTCTTCAGGACGGCCAGGCCCAGCCCTTCCTGGGGGTCGCGCTTGGGCACCACCTTGCAGGAGATGTCGGCGTGCCATCGAAGGTGATGTCCAAGGAAGCGGGCGTCGGCGACGGTGACCATCGGGTTGTCCACCTGGAAGTAGCTTGCCAGGTCCCACCCGCCCTCGCGCAGCACGTTCAGGAGGCCGCTCGTGGCCAGAGCGGCGAACATGCCGCCGTGACCGTCCGGACCGACCAGCAGTTCGTCCTTCTCCGCGCGCAGCAGCTTCCCGTTACCGTCGAGGATGGGGTTGACCCGCTGAGGGAAGAAGTGGACGCTGTCCTGACCGAGCCCGAAGAAGTCGTTCCGGGCGAAGAAATCCCGCGTTTCGGCGTCGTTGGTCGGGCTGGTCATTATGAGCCACGGCAGGCCGCAGCCGTGACGCCGCCTGGCTGCAAGTATCTGCTCGGCAAAGAACTGGAAGAGGCTCTTCCCCCGGATGGGCGTGATGGGGTACATCCCCTTGGGATGGTCGTAGCGCAGCCGCGTCCCCTGGCCGCCGGCGACCGTCAGCACGGCCACGCGGTCGGCCGCCAGGGCGTCCTCGCCCAGACACGTGACGTATTCCTCGATATCTCTCTCGGCTTTTCTCAGGGGCAGCCTGGCGACCGGTGCCGGCTCGACGTGCTCGAAGCTGATGTCCGTGGGCGGGGTCTCGATCAGGTTCTTGAACTCCAGCAGTTCAGGCAGATCCAGGCCCGCAAGCTGGCGCAGCAGCTTCTGCCGGCCCGCGTCGTCCAGTTCGTCCAGCCAGCGCAGTGCGTGTTCCTGTCCGGACTCGCGCAGTCTTCGTGCGATCTGTTCCTGGTCGTTGCTTGATTCCGACGGCATTCGCCCCTCCATCAGCACCGTCCCGACGTCATCGCACCAAGGACGCGTCTGAGCCGTTTGCTTCCTCTTAGCAGATTCGCGGCAGTTGCTCGCCGCTCAGCATTTGCAGCAGTCGGCGGGCGCCAAGCAGTGTCTGCAGGACCACTTTCCCGGCGTAGCGGGCCGATACCTCACCGATGGCGCAGCTTTCGGCGGCCCCCGGCACGTCTCGGAGGGCCTCCACGACGGTCGGTGCGCTCTCCGCGTCCACGATGGCGACCAGCCGGCCCTCGCACGCAAGGTACAGGGCGTCCAGCCCGAGGACCTCGCAGATGGAACGCACCTCTTCCCTGACCGGTATTGAAGTCTCGTTCAGCAGGATGCCGGGCGCCCCTTCCTGCGTTGCCTCGTTGAGGACAGTGGCCAGGCCCCCGCGCGTCACGTCGCGCATGAAGGGCACGCGGGACGCGTTGCGGATGACGGCCTGCGCGGCGTCCGTCAGGGGGGCGCAGTCGCTCACGACCGGGCTGTCCAGGTTCAGGCCTTCACGCCGCGAAAGCACTGCCGCCCCATGGTCTCCCACGGGGCCTGAAACCATGATAACGTCCCCGCGCTCGGGATGTCCACCGGGCGGCGATGGACCCTCGGGCAGGATGCCCACCCCGGCCGTGTTGATGAATATCCTGTCGGCCTTGCCCTTCGGCACCACCTTCGTGTCGCCGGTGACCACCTCGACGTCCGCCGTGGCAGCCGCCTTGCTCATCGAATCGAGGACGGTTTCCAGGTCGCACGTCGGCAGCCCCTCCTCGATGATGAGGGCGCACGAGATGAAGCGAGGTATGGCGCCGACAACCGCCAGGTCGTTGACCGTGCCGAAGATGGCCAGCTCTCCGATGTCGCTGCCGGGGAAGAAGATCGGGTCCACCACGTAGCTGTCGGTGGTGAACGCAACGCGGCTGCTGCCCATCTCCACCCATGCACTGTCGGGCAGCGCGGCCAGGTGGGCCGAGGTGAAGAACCTCAGCAGTGTGTCCTCGATGAGGCGACGGGTAAGGACGCCGCCGCTGCCGTGTCCAAGCTTGATGTGTTGCTCAGTCATCGTCGCGTCGCCCGGGTCCGTACTTGTAGTAGGCTGCGCAGGCGCCTTCGTTGGAGACCATGCACGCGCCGACCGGCGAGTCCGGCAGGCAGACCTTGCCGAACAGGGAGCAGTCGGACGGGCGGACCAGCCCCCTGAGCACGTCCACGCATCGGCAGGCTTCGTGCTCCGCCGACGGGATGCGCGGGTCGGGCGGCTCGACGCTGTGGGCCTCCCACTGGGCCCGCACGGCGAGGCAGCTTTCGGCTATCAGGCCGAGTCCGCGCCACTGGCCGTCCGCAGGCTCGAAGACCTCGTCCACGATCTGCTTTGCGAGCGGATTCCCCGCCCTTTTGACAACCCGGCGGTACGCGTTCTCCACGGCAGGTCGCTCCTCGACCACTTGCTGCACCAGGGCCAGGATGCCCCTGAGCACGTCGGTCGGTTCGAAGCCCGTCACGCAGCACGCCATCCCGTACTCGCGCGCCAGGAACTCGTAAGGTTCCGAGCCGATGATGGTGGAGACGTGGCCGGGCAGAATGAACCCGTCCACGGCCACCTCGGGGCTGTCCACCAGCGCCCGCAGTGCCGGCGGCATCGTCTTGTGCCCCGAAAGGACCCGAAAGTTATGGAGTTCTCCGGCCGCCGCTTCCCGGATGGTGGCGGCCGTGCCAGGCGCCGTGGTTTCGAAACCTATCGCCAGGAAGATCACCTCCCGCTCGGGGTTCTCTTGCGCGATTCTCAGGGCGTCCATGGCGGAGTAGACCACTCGCACGTCCAGTCCGCCGGCGGCGGCGTCCTCCAGACTGCCGTCCGTGCCCGGCACGCGGTAGAGGTCGCCGAACGTCGCCAGCGTGACCTCCGGCCCGCCGCACGGCGCCGTGCCCAGCCTTATGGCCAGATCCACGTAAGTGGTCGGCGTGACGCAGACGGGGCATCCGGGGCCGCTCAGCAGCTCGATCTCCTCGGGCAGCAGGTGGGGAATGCCGAAACGGTGGATGGCCATCGTGTGGCCGCCGCACACTTCCATGAGCCGCAGCCTCTTGCCCGCTGCGCGACCGGCGGCGCGGCGTATCCGGGCCCCCAGTTCCTTCGCGGCTTCGGCGTTGCGGAACTCGTCAATGAACTTCATTCTGTCTCAGCCGTCCCCCGGCCCAACATGTGTGGCGGAGTACTTCCTTACCGCAGAGCGCGCAGAGGCCGCGGAGAAACGGAAAAACCCTTCATCTTGTTTGCCGATTCCAGACTCATCGCACGCCCAACGATCGTCAGTCCCCAGTCGTCAATTGCTACTGCCCCCTGCCTGTGCCTGGTGAGTGTGTCATCTCTGCGTTCTCGGCGCCCTCGGCGGTGAAAACATCTCCGCGAGGAGGTCCAGCGTTTCCTGGGCCTCGCCCTCGTCCATCTTCTGAATGGCGAACCCGGCGTGGATCAACACGTACTCGCCGACCTGCGGCTCCGGGATGAATTGCAGTCCGACCTGGCGGACGGTGCCGGATATCTCGACCTTCCCGACCTGGCCGTTGATGTCTATGATCCTTGCCGGAACAGCCCAGCACATCCTTCCGCTCCAACCAGAGCTGTTGACCACGAAGGACACGAAGGTGACGACGATCACGAAGGAAAACCAGGCAACACAGGCCGCGGACCAGTTGGCCCAACGGCAATAGGCGTCGTTCTTCGTGAACTTCGTGTTCCGCGCAGTTTCAGTAAGTGCGAAAGCCCAGTATACGCCCCCCGGCCCGGGATTGCATTGGAATTTGCCGGGCGCAGCCTCGGCCGGCAGGGAAGGAAGGAGTTGAACCAGCCGCAGGAACGACATACAATCGGCGCCTTGCACCTTGGCTGTCTCCTGGCCGTCGGTGCCATCTGTGTTCTTCGTTGCACGTGCTTTCATTATGCTTGACCTGACGCATTACGCGCCTGAGCACCGGCTGGAACTGGAGAGGCTCCTTGGGTCTCCCGAGTGGCAGGAAACGATCCGGTCCGGCTTGATAGAAGAGGTCCAAGCCGCAAGGATCGAGCCGCGCAACACCAGGGCCTTCATTGATACCGTTGTTGACCAACTTCTCGCGTTCAACGAGGCGAAGGTCAAGGCATTGGCGGAGGGCGGCTGTGAGGACAAGGACCGCCTGCTCGACGAGCTGTCGAAGTGGCCTGACCGCCTGAAAGGCAAAGACCCCGTGATATCTTTCCTGGGGCTTAATGTAACGGCGGGGTGCAACTTCGATCCGAAGTGTCTTTACTGCAATCAGCTTTACGTTCAGCCCCTCGCGGGCTTGGACCGATGGAAGCGGATCATCGCAGAGGTGACGGCCGGCAATGGCGAGCACGGGCCCTATATCTACATCACGGGCGGCGAGACGTTGCTGCTGGAAGGGGATATCTGGGGCGATGACGGCTTGATCCGGTTCGCCACGGAGAAGGGCGCGGGCGTCAACGTCAACACCAACGCTGCGATGATAACGCCGGAGATAGCCCTGCGATTCATCAAGGCGGGCCTGGCGAGGCTCCACATATCGCTGGATACGGCGGACAGGGATGTGCAGAATGAGTTGTGTGGCGGGCCGCAGTTCGACGCGATTCTCCAGGGCATCTACAACGTCCAACTGGCCCGCGACGTTGTGGGAGTGCCTTACCCGGGTATTCACACGAACTGCGTCCTGACGAACAGGAACCTCGACCTGTTTCCCCGGTTGTTCGCCTTCATCCTGGAGAAGCACAAGCAGACGGCGGACGGGGACGATCCCTTCGTCAACGACCTGTTCCCACACGTCGTCCCGGTGGGCGGCAAGGAGAATGACGACCTCCGGCCGTCCGAGGACGAGTTCAGGAGGTTCTACGACAAGGTGTGGCCGGAAGTGTGCGCGATGTGGGACCGTTATCAGGAGCAACTGGCGGTCCCCGAGGACAAACGCAAGGCTTTGTTCGGCTACTGGTCGAATCCGTTCTTGAGGGCAGAGCACAGGGGTGGCCTGGACGCTTACGCCAAGGCGTCCGCCGAAGGTCGTTATGGGAAACTCGCCCTGGCGCGGTCCTGTTACGTGGCGCCGACGCAGGCTGCTTTCACGCCCGACGGGAACCAGTACAGGTGCGGCTCTCACGCGATCCGCCGCATCCTGCCCATAGGCAACATCATAGAAAGAGGGGTGTTCGACAGCATCAGGGCGAGCATAGCCGGCCTGGACAACCTGCCGCAGGAAGAGCACTGCTACGGCTGCGCGCTGGCCACCCTATACATCAACCAGGCCGTCGAATCCAAGCTCGCAGAAAAAGTGGACTCCATGCTGTGCGACAAGGGGACCGAGGCCTGAGAATCGGCGCGGAGCCGGCAGGCTCTGGGGGCAAGCCGATCTACGACCTGCTTTCGGACTTCACCCGCGCCAGGGCGCAGGCGGCCTGGCCCAGACAGAGGCCCCCGTCGTTGGCGGGGACACGGCTCTGAAGCAGCACGTCGAAACCGTCGGCCTCCAGCGCCGACACGGCCATCGCCAGCAGCGTCCGGTTCTGCATGACGCCGCCGGACAGGGCAACCGTTTCCAGCCCGCTCTCCTCACGCATCCGCTTGCAGGTCTCCACGATGACGCGGGCCATGGTGTTGTGGAACTTCGTCGCTATCGCACCAACGTCCAGGCCTTGATCGAGGTCTTCACAGATGCCGCGGAACATCTCGCCCACAAGTATGCTCGAGCCGTCATAGCCGAAGGGGTAGCTGTCCCGGGTGCCCCCGCTGCACGCGGCTTCCAGCTCGCAGGCGGCCTGGCCTTCGTAGGTGGCGCGCGGCCGGATGCCCAGCAAGGCCGAGACCGCATCGAACAGCCTTCCCGCGCTGGACGTGAACGGGGAGAAGATGCGTTTGTCCATCACGCTCAGCACGAGTTCGCATTCCCGTTTGTCCATCGTATGCGCCAGGCGTTTGACGGCTTCATCCGCGCCGAGCGCTCGCGCCAGGTGGGCGGTCGCCATCCTGCACGGGTTCCGGACGGCCT
>DAOVRD010000294.1 GCA_030628375.1 Planctomycetota bacterium | reverse complement strand
TTCACCTCGGGCATAAGATCAACCGCCCTGTCAATGGGGGGACTGGTGCCGCGGGTGTAGGCGCCGATCTTTATCAGGTCTTCCGCCTCGCGGTAGGTGCTCAAGATGCCCTTCAGCTTGCGCACGACGTCCCGGTGCTCCTCGGGGGTGACGGCCCTCATGACGCGGCTGACGCTGCCCAGGACGTCTATTGCCGGGTAGTGCCCGCGGTCGGCCAGTTGACGGGACAGGGCGATGTGGCCGTCCAGCGTGGCGCGAACGGCGTCTGCGACCGGCTCGGTGAAATCGTCTCTTTCCACCAGCACGGCGTAGATGCCGGTGATGCTGCCCTTGGGGGAGTTGCCCAGTCTCTCGGTCAGAGCAGGCATCAGCGAGAAGGTCGAAGGCGGATATCCCCGCGCAGTGGGCGGTTCGCCGGCGGCCAGGCCGACCTCCCGCTGGGCGTTGGCCACCCGCGTCAGGGAGTCCATCATGTAGAGCACGTCCATCCCGCAGTCGCGCAGATACTCGGCGATGGTGGTGGAGGTGAAGGCCGCCTTGATCTTCAACAGGGGCGGGGCGTCCGCGGTAGCGACGACGACGACCGACTTCTTGAGTCCCGCGGGCCCGAGCTTATTCTTGATGAACTCTCCGACTTCGCGCCCCCGCTCGCCGATGAGGGCTATCACGTTGGCTTCGGCCTGGCTGTGACGGGCTATCTCTCCCAGCAGTACGCTCTTGCCGACTCCGGAGCCGGAGAATATGCCCGCCCGCTGCCCCTTCCCAAGCGTCAGGGCCACGTCTATGGCCCGTATTCCGGTGGAGAAGACCTCGCCGATCGCGGTGCGCTTCAGGGGGTTTGGTGCCGGCCTGTCTATGGGGGCGCTGTGCGGACACGATATCTGAGGGCCCTGGTCAATGGGGGCCCCGATACCGTTCAGGATCCGACCCAGCAGGTTCCTGCCCAACCCGACTTCCAGGTTCTGGTAAGAAGACACCACTTTGTCGCCCGGCTGCACGCCGTTCAGTTTCTCCAGGGGCATCAGGATGGTCGTCTTTTCGCGGAACCCGATCACTTCGGCCTTGATGGAGGGCGCGCCGTTTCCGGTTCGCCTGTAGATGTCGCACAACTGCCCCACCCCAACCGCCGGTCCCTTGGCCTCGATTATGGCCCCGGTTACGCGCGTTATCTCCCCCTGGTAATCCATGCAGTCCAGGTCGGCGATCTTCGCCGTATATTGCTTCAGATCAAAGGCCATTAGGTTCTCCGTTCTCCTTCAGCAAGGTCTTCTCTAGCTTCTTGAGCCGGCCCGGGATCTCGGAGAAGATCTTCCCCGATTCCGTTTCTATGCAGCAGGAGGCCAGTGGTATGGAATCGTCGGGCACGGTAGTGATCCGGGTCCTTCCATACGTCTGTCCCAGCTTCTCAACGGCACGCTTTGTCAACTCGTGGTCGCGCGGATTGACTCTGACTACCACGGGCCCCCTGTCGCGGACCGCACGCAGGGCGGACCTGACCACTTCACCGATCTTGTACCGGCCGTGCTCGATCTGATGCTGCAGAAGCTTCTCTGCGATGCTCAGGCTGAAAGAGACGATCTCTTCCTCGTTGCTCTCAAGCATCTCGAGTTTTTCCTCGTGCAAGCTGCTGATCAGCCTGGCCACCTGTTCGAGTTCGCGGTCCAGTCCCTTCTCTTTCTCGGCAAGTTCCGCCTCGCGCTGGGTCAGGGCCCTTTCCCGGCGGTCAATCTCGCTGCTACGCTCCACCACCTGCTGTTCCCGGTCGGCCAACTGCAATTCCTCCACGGTGCCGACGCGGCGCTGCTCTGCCTGGGCGGTGCGGTCCGGCTGCTTCCGAACGTCGCGCAGCGGCCGGTCGAAACGCAAGACGCTCTCATTCGACATACTGCTCGTCCCCTATCTCAACGACCAACTCCCCTTCCCTGTATCGCTTCCTGGCCAGCGTCATGATCTGCTCGCGTGCCTCTTCCACCTGGGACAGCGGCACTCTGCCCGTCATTTCTCTCTCTTCTTCGACCCTTTCGCGCAGCCTCTGGGACATGTTGGTGTAGAAATGCTCACGCATCTGCTCCGACGCTCCCTTGAGGGCCATTGCGACCTGCGTCACCTCCACGTTGCGCAGCAGCTCCTGCATGGAACGGTCGCTCACCTTCGGCAGGTCACCGAAACTGAACATCAGCCGCTCCAGTTGCTCGGCCATGTCGGGGTCCCGCTCGTGCATCTGCGTAAGAACGTGCTCCTGCGATTCCTTGCCCAGTTTCGCGAGCATGCCGGCCAGCTCCTGGGCGCGGCGTTCCTCCGACGGCGCCTCCACGCCGGTCCCCATCTCTTCCAGCCTCTGCTTGAACCCTACGATGATCTGCTCGGAGACCTCGGCCGGGACGTCTTCGTTGGAGACGATCCGCTCCACGATCGCTTCACGCAGTTCCTGTTCGAGCATGTTGAGGATGCCGCCGGCTTTCTCGCCCGACAGGCTGGACAGCAGAACGGCGGCGCAACGGGGGCTCTCCCTTGCCAGAACCCGCGCGATCTGCTCTTCGGACACCTCGTCCAGGAACTCCCGCGGAGATCTCTCCACCTCGGGGACCGCGGCGTACAGACGTGCGACGCCCTCCTCGCCCTTCGCCATGGCCAGTACGCGGCGGAACCTCTCATGGGGATCGCCCAGGAAGAGGCCGCCTCTGCGCTGTTTCAGGAAGAACCCTCGCAGGGCATCGCGTTTCTGTTCCTCAGCCACCTTCGAAACGTCCAGTCCTTCGGTTGCTTGGCGAAGCTTCGCCAGGCTGCTTTCGCTCATGTGTTTGAGCAGTTCGGCAGCCTTATCGTCATCCAACGTCATCACCAGAACGGCTGCCTTCTGTGCGCTGGTCAACTCCACACCCACAGCCCGATCACTCCTCTCCTTCAACCCAGCCCTCGATCATCCGGCTGGCCATCTCGGGATTCTCCTCGATCAACCGGGAGATCTCCTGGCGTATCAGCTCGTCCTGGTCCGTCTGCGTGGGGTATGGCGCCACGCCCTCGGCCTCCAGGACCTCCGGGACGAGCACCCGACGCGGACCGGCCGCCTCGATGCCCTTCAAAGCACGCCTTGCGACAATCAGCAGAACCAGGCCCATCACGGCCACCGCGAAGTACTCGCCAACCTGTACGGCCCAGCGGGGTATGCGGCCCCTCAGACCGGGCGGCGCCGCCACAAGGGGATAGAAGCTCGCCTGCACGATCTTGAGCGTGTCACCACGCGACTCGTCAAGCCCCACGGCCTCCTTAATGACGTCCGTGACGTCCTCCAGTGTGAGCCCGGCGGCGGCCGGCTGGCCCTCCGCTTCTTGTCCTGTTTCGCCCTCGGTCGGGGCCTGCAGCGAAGCCATATCCACAAGTGCCGCCACCGTGAGCCGCTTGATCTCGGCGCCCCGATTCACCATCTCTTCCACCGATTCACTCACAAGATACTCGGTGTCTATGTTCTCTGTCTTGCTGGTGCTGGCGAGGCCGCTCGCGCCACCGGAAGCGGCCTGCTGCTCTCCAGGCACGTTGCTCGCCGAACCGACCACGCCCCCGACCTCCGCGCCGCCGCCGGTGGTCTGAGAGGACTCGATGCGCTCACTGACGACCACTTTCTTATCCGGGTCGTACTCCCTCGTAGTCTCGCGACTGTCCTTGAAGGTGAGTTCTGCACTGACACGGACCTCGCAGCGATTGAAACCCAGCACCGTGGCGAGCATGGACTCGGCCTTCTCGGAGAGGTACTGCTCCACCTTCTGGCGGTAGCTCAACTGATCGTCGGCGGCCAGTTCCGCGCCCGCCTGCCCGCCCCCGACCAGTACGTTGCCCTGACCGTCGGTGATGGTGACATCCGTCGGCGCGAGGCCGTCCACCGCCGACGCCACCAGATTGGCTATGGCCACGGCGTGGCGTCGGCTGAGGGCCTGATCGCCTTCAGTCATCACCAGGACCGACGCGGTGGCCTTCTTGCGGTCTCGCACAAACAGCTCGCGCTGGGGGACAACCAGGTGCACGCGCGCGTACAGCACGCTGTCCAGAGACATAATGGTGGCCGCCAGCTCGTTTTGAAGGGCGCTGACGTAGTTGACCCGCTCCGCGAAAGGCGTCATGCCGATCTTGGGTTCCCGGAAGCTCTCAAAGCCCATCTGGACGGTCCCCGGTATTCCTTTTTCGGCCGCCACCATACGCGCCTCATCTACCTTGCCGGCCGGGACCAGCACGGCAGTGCCGCCTTCGGTGAGCCGGGCAGTTATGCCCTGGCTCTTGAGTTCCGCCACCAGACTGGCGCATTCCTTGGGGGTCACGTCTGTGCACAATATCTCATAGTCCGGCGCTGCCGCCCAGAAGACGGCTCCGGCCAGGCCGCCGATGCAGATCAGCCCGAGCAGCACCAGGATCAGCCGGTGCCCGGGCGACAACCTCGTCCACGCACCGCCGATCTGCCGTCCGAAAACCTGAAACAATCCCATTGTCACACCTGCATCCGCATGATCTCTTTGTACGCGTCAAGCAGCTTGTTCCGTATCTGCATCATCAGCCGGAAGCTGAGATCCGCTTCACTGATGGCCGCCACGACCTGGTGGAGGTTGTCCGTCCTGCCAGAGACAAGCTCGAAGACGGCCTTGTCGGCCTGCTGCTGCAGGTCGTTCACCTCCTCGAGGTAGCGTTCCACCAGCTCCTTGAACCCCTCGCCCTCCGGAGCCTTGCCGACCCGACTCGGCAGCAAACTTGAATGCCCGGGAGTAATCGGCGTTGTTTCCATGGTTATCACTTCAGGAGTTTGAGCGTGTCCTCACAGATCCGCTTGAAGTTCTGCATGGCAATCAGATTGGCCTCGTAGGCTCGACTGGCCATCAGCAAGTCTATCATCTCCATGGGCACCTTCACGTTGGGCATAGCCACGAAGCCGTCCTGGTCGGCGTCCGGATGCCCGGGGTTGTAGACCATCCGGAACGGCTCACTGGAAGGGACAACCGCGCGGACTCTGACGCCGTTGAGGCCGTCGAGCACGGTGGAGAAGATCACCTGGCGACGGCGATAAGGTCCGCCCTCAGGGGTTTGCGTGGTCTCGGCGTTTGCCACGTTATTGGCCACCACCTGCAAGCGCACCCACTCGGCATGGAGCCCCGAAGCCGAGATGTCAAGCGCACGGAAAAGGTTCTCACCCGTCATCTGCCGCTAT
>DAOVRD010000112.1 GCA_030628375.1 Planctomycetota bacterium | reverse complement strand
GACGCGGTCTACCTGCGGGAATTGGAGGCGATGACCGGCGCGATTGGGAACCTGGACCTCGACTATCCCGCCAAGCGGGAGTCGAGCGGCGCTTCATTTTGGTACGCGCCGCCGGTGCTGGCCCGGCTTGCGCAGAGGCTGCCGGAGTCGAGGCTGAAGGCTGCGTGCCTGAGCACCTGCCGCCGGGCGGCCAAGTTCCACGCCGAGCGCCTGACCGGTCGCCCCTGGGCGGGGCACTACACCGACTTCGGCAAGCTGGGCAACACCGCCGCCCCACACACGCGCGTGTTCGATGCGTACTGGATCTCGAAGGTCGCGCCGGACCTTGTCTCCCTGGATAAGGCCGTCCAGCCCATGCTCTGGACGTACGGGTTCCACCCTTTCAGCGACGTGGCCTTCGTGTCCGGGATCGGCCTCGACGGCCCCAAGCACATCTTCTCGATCCACCTCAGGCATGTGTTCAGGCCCGAACTGGGCACTGTGCCGGGCGCCCCTGCACCGGGCATAACGGCGGTGAGGCCGTACGTGCCGGACAACGTGCTCTACTACTTCGATGACGGCAACGTGCCGAACGGCGAGTCCACGATCGCCGAGACGACGGTCTATCTGTTCGCGGTCAACGCGATGAAGGAGGCGGGTTTCTAAGAACGGGGTTTGGTCTGTTTCCACAGGAGGAACGTGCTGATGAAGTCCTTGAGGACGTTATGCGTGTTGGCGGTTGCGGGCTTCGGGCTGGCGGGTTCTGTGTGCTTGGCGGCAGCGGTGCAGAGGCCGGTGCCCCTGGAGGGCGGACGCATCCAGCAGGGGCCGTTCATGCTGCTCAGCCATACCAACGCCGGGCTGCACGTGCTGAAGGGCACGGAGATCATCATCTACAACGCGGGCATCGAATGCCAGGGCGATGCGGGCTACTTCCCGTTCGGGCGCATGCCGGAGAAGAAGGTGGACCTCGGCCACGGCACGATCACCTTCCACGGCAACATCCCCAGGGCGGGCGTCTCCTACGACCAGCAGGTCTCCATCGTGGGCAACCGCGTCCGCATCCGATTCCGTCGCAACGGCAACTGGAAGGGCAGCCATTGGGAGAGCTTCTTCTTCGAACTGCCGTTCAACAACTACCGTGCGGCGACCATCCGAGCGGACGGCCGGCTTGTGAAGCTGCCCGAGACGTACTCCGAGCAGACGGAGAACATCGTGTCCGGCGCGCGCCGCATCGAATGCAACGCGGATGACCCGTCGCTGAACCTGCTCCTGGAATGCGACCGCGGGATGAGCGTCACCGACCGGCGCCGATGGCACGACCTGAAGTACCTCGTGGGCGTCCGCTTCCCGGAGACCGCCGGTCAGTACGTTGACCTCTACCTGACGTTCCCGCAGATGCCCGAAGAGGACACGTGGGCCGTGCGCTACTCCCCGATCGGCTACCCCGCGAAGGGCGAGAAGAAGGTCGTGCTCGAATGGCCCAAGCACCTGACCCGCCCGGCCGACGATCGCGTCCAGCTTCAGCGGGCCGACGGCACGGTGGTCACGCAGGGCCGCTTCGGCCAGACCGTGACGCTGCGCCACATGCAGGGCGCGTTCGCCATGTTCGACTTCTCGCAGGTCAGGGAGCCGGGCAACTACCGCGTGGTCTGGGCGCGCGGCACCGTGGAGTTCCCCATCCGCCAGAGCATCTTCGAGGACAGGCTCTGGGAGCCGACGCTGGACTACCTGGTGCCCTTCCAGATGTGCCACGCACAGGTTGACCTGGGGCCGGGCATGCCGGGCCACCCTTTCTGCCACATGGACGACGGCATCCGCGTGGTGGCCAAGCAGGGCCGGGGCAGCGTGGACGGGTTCCGGTCCTACGAATGCGGGGGTACGCCCTACAGGGCCGGCGACGCCATTCCCTGCGCCAAGGGCGGCTGGCACGACGCCGGCGACTGCGACCTGAACATCTACGCGCAGGGCTTCTCCACCTACGTCCTGGCGCTCGCTTACGAAGAGTTCGGCCCGGACCGCGACGTGGCCACGCTGGACGTGAATGCGCAGACCTTCAAGCTCGGCCAGCCCGACGGCACGCCGGACATCCTCCAGCAGATCGAATGGGGCAGCATCTGGCTGCTAAGCATGATGCAGCCGGACGGGCGCAGCTACGTCGGCATCGTGAAGCAGCCGCAAGTGAGCGGCGGCGGCGGCTGGGATAAGTCCACCGACAACAAGCCCGGCACCGGCGACGAGCGCGAGGTCTACGTGGACCACCACTCCGAACTCCAGCTCATGCAGGCGACGACGCTCTGCGCCGTCAGCCGCGTGTTGAGGCAGGCCCGGCCGCAACTGGCCCAGACGTGCCTCCTGGCCGCGCGGAAGGCCTATGACTACTTCCGCACTCACGACGAGGTCTACCGCAACACCGCCTATTTCTACATGACGCACATCAATACCCGCGATCAAGCCGTCGTCGCCGCCCTGGCCGAACTCTACATGACCACGGGCGATCCGGCCTACCTGCGTGAACTGGAGGCGATGACCGAGAAGATCGAGAAGCTGGACCTCGCCTACCCGGCCAAGCGCGAGTCGGGATGCTCCTCGTTCTGGTACGCGCCGCCCATGCTGGCCCGGCTCATCCCCAACCTGGCCGAGGGCAAGCTGAAGGCCGCCTGCCTGAGCACCTGCCGCCGGGCGGCGCAGCACCACGCCCGACTCCTCACCGGCCGCCCCTGGGCGGGGCACTACACGGACTTCGGCAAGCTGGGCAGCGCCCACACGCCGCCGACCCGTGTCTACGACACCTACTGGATCTCGAAGGTGGCGCCGGACATCGTCTCGCTGGACATGGCCGTGCTGCCCATGCTCTGGCTCTACGGCATGCACCCCTTCAGCGACGTGGCCTACGTGTCGGGCGTCGGCCTGGACGGCCCCAAGCACCTCCACTGCGGCCACCTGTTCTATGTGTTCAGGCCCGAGGGGGGGACCCTGCCCGGGGCCCTTGTGCCCGGCATGACGGCCGTGCGGCCCTACGTGCCCGACAACGTGCTCTACTACCTCGATGACGGCAACGTCGCGAACACGGAGTACACGATCGCCGGCATGACGCGCTACCTGTTCGCCATAAGCGCGATGAAGAAGGCGGGCTACTGAGAGGGCAGGGCCGGCTTCAGAACCAGGTATGTTCGCGCCGGATGCGCTCGATGGTCTGCGTGTCCGGCGCGAATTCTGTTTCGTGCGCGGCAGGCTGGGGTAGGGCGTGCGACCCGTCGAAGGTCGTCTTGCGCACCTTCACGTTGTAAGCCAGCACCATCAGCGTCTCCAGGTTCACCGTGTCCCGCACGTTGTAGGCGAGCAGCGTCTCGAGGGCGCGGCGGTTGCCGCTGCGCCGGTAATCCTGCCACAGGAGCACGGCGAAGAAGCCGTCCACCCCGTCCAGTTCTCCCCGGTCCAGGCCGAGCTGCCTCTCGCAGCCTTTCAGCCCGCCCTTGTAGCCCAGACTGGCCAGCACGTAGCGCAGGTCAATGTGGGCGTGCTCCATCGGGATGCCGAAGTAGGTCCGAATGAAGGGCACGTCGAACGTCTTGCCGTTGTAGGTGACCAGCAGGCGGTAGTCGCGCACGTCGTCGGGGAACTCGTCCAGGTTCTCCCCGTGCACGTAGGTGCGCACCGAGCGGCCGTCGTAGAGCGCGATGGCCGTGATGTAGTCGCCCGGCCCGCCCAGCCCCGTGGTCTCGATGTCCAGGTAGGCCACTGTGTGGCGGAACTCGGGGAAGAGCCGCCAGTGCAGGTTGGCTGGCAGACGGTCGTGGAAATGACGGGCATTGCCGTCGGCAAGATGCCGCACGGACTCGCCGGCGTGCTTCACCAGCACCCGGGCCTTCCGGCCGCCGAACGGAAGCGCCTCGGGGTCGCAGGCCGCCTCCCAGGACAGCACCCCGGCGCTCCACAGGCGCTGCTCCGTCTTCGTGCCGATGCCCGGTATGTGGCAGAAGGTGTTCTGCAGCATCTTGTGTTCTCTCCGCCTCGTTTGCCACACGGGCCGACGACGCACCGGTCGTGCCGCGACCGTTCTCGTAAGGGCGGCCGCCAAGGCGGCTAAAGTTCGCGAACCGCCCCTACACTCAGAGGCCGCGATGCCTGCCCTACCGGCTTAAGCACATCGCCCATCTATGTGGTCTCGCATTTACAGCCGCACTTCCACGATCCGGGACAGCGCCTCTTCGAGCACCTCGTCGGGATAGGTGAGGGAGATGCGAAAGTATCCCTCGCCCCACTGGCCGTAGCCCAGCCCCGGCGTGACCACCACGCCGGTCTTCTCCAGAAGGTCAGTTGCGAAGGCCACACTGGAGCCGCTGTAATTCTCCGGCACCGGCGCCCAGACGTAGATGGTGGCCTTGGGCTTCTGAAGCGACCACCCGTTGCGGTTAAGGGCGTCCACCACCATGTCGCGGCGGCGCCGGTAGACGGCGTTGATGGCGGGGATGAGTTCGTCCGTTATGGAGAGCGCCTTGGCGGCGGCGAACTGCACGGCGCGCAGCGTGCCGTTGTCCGTGTTCTCTTTCACCGTGCGGAGGGCGTTGACTGCGGACGCGTTGCCCACCAGGCAGCCCACCCTCCATCCCGTCATGTTGAGGGCCTTGCTGAGCGAGAAGAACTCCACGGCCACCTCGTCGGCTCCGTCGGCCTGCAGGATGCTGGGCGCTTTGTAGCCGTCGTAGGTGTTCTCGCTGTAGGCGTTGTCGTGAGCGATGAGGATGTCGTGCCGTCGGCCGAACTCCACGGCGCGCTCGAAGAACTCGAGTTCCGCCACGGCCGTAGTGGGATTGTTGGGATAGTTGAGCCAGAGGATCTTTGCCAGCCGCCGGACTTCGCCGGGTATGGCGTCGAAGTCAACCAGGAAATCGTTACCTTTGAGCAGCGGCGCGTGGTGCGTGACGGCTCCGGCAAAGACGTGGCCGATGTTGTACGTGGGGTATCCGGGGCTGGGGGCTATGGCAACGTCCCCCGGGTTCAGGATCGCCAGCCCCAGTTTCGCGATGGCGTCCTTGCTCCCCATGGTCGTCACAACCTGGTCCCCGGCCAGAGCGACTCCGAAACGGCGCCTGTAGAACTCCCGCACCGCCTGAGGAAACTCGGCCACCGGCGCGTCGCAGCCGTAGCGGTGACGGTCGGGGTCCGAAGCGTCCCGCACCGCGCGGCAAAGCTCGTCCACGACCGGGTCGGGCGTAGGCGTGTCGGGGTCGCCGATGCCGAGGTTGATGACCCTGACGCCTTTCTCCTGCGCGGCGACGATCTTACGGCGCAGGTCAGCGAACAGATACGGCGGCAGCTTCCTCAGACGTTCCGCCTGTTCGATCTCCATCTTGACGCACCTTTCGCATCGGATAGCTTCCGCAGCGTTCGCGGCTCAGTCGGAATGCCGGCCCGGGTCGGTGAGAGAATCGCCTCCAAGAAACGCCTGTGCCGGGCAGGACGCGCGGAGTATATCGCCGGGCCGCAGATTGTCAATACAATATGCCACCTTCCGTGCGCTTGCAACCGGCATCCGCACGGTCTAGACTCTGCCTGCCGGCTGATGCGGCCGGTGCAGCGGAGTTCCCGGTGTGTCTGGCAACCCGGCGCAGGGAGGCGTGCGATGAGGAGAGAACGGGGGCCGGCCTGGTGGGTGGCTGTGGCGTGCGTTGTGGCGTTGATGTGGGGATGCGGCAAGGGGGAGTTCGACTTGCCGCCGCTCCATCATCCGGTGGCCAAGGGCGATGTGGGGGCCGTGCGTGCGCTGCTCGAAGAGGGCGCCGATCCGAACGAGCAGATGCCCGAGGCCGTGACGTTCCTCAACATCGCCGTGTGGCACAGGAATGTGGAGATGGTCAGGCTGCTGCTGGAGCACAATGCCAACCCGAACGTCACGCGGGAGCAGGACCTGACGCCGCTGCACTACGCGGCCATGAGCGGCAAGAAGGAGGTGGTGGAGTTGCTGCTCGAGTATGGCGCAGACGTCAATGCCCAGGTGGAAGACGGCACGACTCCGCTGGGCATGGCGATCTACTCCGGTCATCCCAAGGTGGCCGAGTTACTCGAAGCGCACGGCGGGAAGTCGTCTGCGCATGCCCTAACGCCGAACCAGTAGTCCCCTATGGCAGCCCTTAAGGCGTGGAACCTGGAAGAGCAGCTTGAGGATGTGGCGCACGCACCCGTCTGTGCCCTGGTGGGAGAAGACGACGCCCTGCGCTCGCATTGCCTGCGGCTGCTCAGGCAGTCGGCTGCGCCTGCCGATCTGCCGGGCAGCACGATCCGGGAGTTCGACGAAGTCCCGGAGGCGCACGACGTCTTCGACGAGCTCAGAACGATTCCGTTCCTGGGGCTGCAGGGCAGGCGAGTGGTGGTCGTCGAAAGGGGGGATGCCTTTCTGGCGGAGCACTGGCGGCTACTGGGGGAATACCTTCGGAGTCCGAGCCGCACGGGAACGCTCATGCTCTGCCTGGACAAGCTGGACGCCAAGCGTCCGCCCGGCAAGGCGTGTGAGGATACGGAGCAAGAAAAAAAGCGGGCGAAAGCGTGGCGGGCGCTCGTGAAGGCGCTGGGCGCCCGCGGGGCGATAGTGGACTGCCGGACACCCCGTCGTTGGGATGACGCACGGGGCTGGATGCGCACCGAGGCCGGGCGGATGGGCAAGAAGCTGACGCCCCGCGCCGCGTCCGCGCTTCTGGGCGGCGTGGGTCCGAACATCCTGGCGCTGCAACAAGAACTGGCGAAGCTGTCCGCCTACGTCGAGCCGGAGGTCACCGTTACTGAACGCGACGTGGCAGAGATGGTCGTGCAGGCGCGGTCGCGGAGGGTGTTCGACCTGGGCAATGCCGTTGCGCGGGGCGACGTGAGCGAGGCGCTGCATCTGTGCGAGCAGTTGCTGCTGGGGGGGATGCGCCGTGAGGTCATCATATCTGTCCTGGCGCTCCAGGTTCGCCAGATCTGGCAGATAAAGAGGTTGCATGCCGAAGGGGTGGCCGAAAGGGAGATCACCCGGCGAACGGGCCTGCCGGGTTTCGTTGTGCGCCGGTCCCTGAAGGTGCTGGACCGTTTCTCCGACGAGTTCCTTGCCCACCAGCTTGAAGTGCTTTACGGGGCGGACATTGAGTCGAAGACCACTTCGCTGCGGTCTCACGAGGAACGGGCATGGTTGGAGAGAGTTCTGGTCGAGCTTTGTCCGGGGGTGGGGGAGCGTCAGGCTGCGGGGGGCTAATTCTTGTCGGAACTGGCGGCCTTGGCCAGCTCCAGCGCTTCGCTCTCAAGGAGTTCGTCCATCGTGTCTTCGACATCTGCGGCCAGGTCAGCCGCTATTGCCTCGCGCGGCTCAAGGATCAGTTCACGGTACCGCCTCTTGATCAAGTCCAGTCTGCGAGTCAGTACGTCCAGAACGGGTTCTTCCTGTTTCTTCGTCTTCTTGCGGTTGTTGTTCGTCGCTCTTCTCGCCATCGGAAATGGTGCCTCTTGCCTCTGCTCCCGTAGGGATGCGCTCGATCTTGTTCGGTTGTATTAACCTGGCACGGCGCGCCGTGCGGCGGCCGTCTGTCAGACCCCCGCTCTTGGTGGGTCACTATGACCTCGGCGTGCGACCTGCCAACGGCACCCTCCCAGTTTCTTGGCACATGCCCGGGGTATCAATTGCTGTGAAACGCGGTAAAATTAATGGAAATCGCACCCCTTTGTCAAGAGCTGCGGCGGCATGTTTTCCGTTTTTTCTTGTGCGGCGGAAATGTCCCCATTGTGGGCCTTCGGCCGGCCCCTGTGCAAGGGCGACCGGAAGCGCCCTAGGCGTCCGGAAAGTCGAGGCTGACGGACAGTTCCGTTCCTCCCCCGGCGCGAAGCTCGGCCCGTGCGATAGCTCCGGCGCTCAGAACGTCGCTGAGCGCGGCTGCCAGCTTTTCGATCCGCTCCTGGGGGCCCGTGACGGTGATGCTGCGAACGGGCTTGCGCAGCGAGACGTGCGCCTGGGTCTTGCCGCGTCGCACCTGCGTAAGAACGGCAACGGCCGCTTCGAACACGGATGCGTCGCCCTCCGCCTCGGCCAGTTCGTCCGGCCGCGGCCAGGATGCCAGGTGGATGGATTGCGCATCGCTGCCGTGGTACCATGACCAGACTTCCTCCGTGATGTATGGCACGAATGGCGCAAGCAGGCGCAGAATCGCCGACAGGGACAGCGACCAGGTTGCCAGTGCTGAACGGTCCTCTGCGTACGCGCGCCCTTTGGTTAGCTCGATGTAGTTGTCGCAGAGCGCGTTCCAGAACCACGTCTCGATCATTTGCAGTGCGGCCGCCGTGTCGAACCGTGTCATCAACTCCGTGGCGTCCGTCACCAGAACTGAGAGCACGGCCAGGTGCCCCCGGTCCAGGGGCGAGGTGACCTCCATCGCGGACAGATCGCCGGCACGTATCCCTGCCGACCGCAGACGGCCCACGATTAACCTGCCGGCGTTGAATATCTTCGTCACCAGGCGCTTGCCCGTGCGGAAGGCCGATTCGTCGTACGCCGTGTCTGTGCCCAGGCGAGCCGAGGCGGACCAGTATCGGACGGCGTCCGCGCCGTGCTCTTGCAGCAGCGGCATGGGGGTGACCACGTTCCCCTTCGACTTGGACATCTTCTTGCGTTCGGGGTCCAGCACCAGACCTGATATGACGGCGTTGCGCCAGGGAATCTGTCCGTCCAGCATCAGTGCGCGGGCGATCGTGTAGAAGGCCCAGGTGCGGATGATCTCGTGCGCCTGTGGTCGCATGTCCATGGGATACAGCCGGCCGAAGACCTCGTCGTTCGTGCGCCACCGGCCGGATATCTGCGGCGTCAGGGACGAAGTGGCCCACGTGTCCAACACGTCGGTCTCGGGAGCGAATCCGCCCGGCTCATCCCGTTGCTCCTCGGCGTATCCGGCAGGCGCTTCGGCCATGGGGTCCATGGGTAGCGCGTCCCGAGACGGGAGGAGAGGCTGGTCGTAGTCGGGTTCTCTTCCTTCGTTGAGGCGATACCAGAGCGGTATGGGCACGCCGAAATGGCGCTGACGACTGACGCACCAGTCGCTGTGCAGTCCCTCGACCCACTGGTCGTAGCGGGTGCGCATGAACTCGGGGTGCCAGCGAACCTGGCGGCCCTGACGCAGAAGCGCTTCCTTCTTGTCGAGGAGCCGGACGAACCACTGGCGCGTCAACAGGATCTCCAGCGGTCGGTCGCCTTTCTCGTAGAACTTCAGTTCCTGGCGCACCGGCGTGGGGTCGCCGTCCAGCGGCGGCAGGGCGGTCCCGTCTGCGGCTGCGCTTGGGTCGGCGAGTGCGGCGGCCATCTGGTGTTTCGCCTCCTGCCTGGACAGACCCGCGACGCGGTCATGGACCATCTGCGCAGCCGCGGGTTCGAGCGATTCCCAGCCGGGCCTTCCCCATTTGATTGGCAGTATCCGGCCATCGCGCCCGAGCACCATGCGCGTGGCGAGGTCCAGGTTCTCCCACCAGGTGACGTCGGTCGCGTCGCCGAATGTGCACACCATGGCAGCACCGGTTCCTTTCTCGGGGTCGGCCAACGGATGTGCCAGGACCGGGACGCGCGCTCGATAGCCCGGCGTGACGGCAGCGCCGCCGACCAGATGCTCGTAGCGTTCGTCGTGGGGGTGCACAATTACTCCAACGCATGCGGCCAGCAGCTCTGGCCTCGTGGTCATTATGGGCAAGGTTCCTCCCCCCTCGACGCCGAAACGCAGGCGGAACGCCAGGCCGGTCGTTTCCCGCTCTTCGGTTTCCGCCTGGGCGATGGCCGTGTGGAAGTCGGTGTCCCACATGGTTGGCGCGTCAGCGGAGTACGCTTCGCCCTTCTCGACCAGGTCAAGGAAGGCCAGTTGAGAGATGTGGCGGCTGTGCGCGTCAACGGTGGCGTAGGTACGGGTCCAGTCGACTGAAAGGCCGAGGCGCCGCCATAATGTCTCAAATACCTTCTCGTCCTCAGCGGTGGCCCTGGCGCACAGCTCCAGGAAGTTCCTGCGGCTGATTGAGCGGACCTGTTTGGCGTCTGCGTCGGGTCGGAACTCGGGATCGTAAGGCAGACGCGGGTCGCAGCGCACCTTGTAGAGATTCTGCACGCGGCGTTCGGTCGGCAGGCCGTTGTCGTCCCAGCCCATTGGGTAGAACACATTCTTCCCCCGCATCCGCTGGAACCGGGCCACAAGGTCGGTGTGGGTGTAGCTGAACACGTGGCCAATGCTCAGATGGCCTGACACGGTCGGCGGCGGCGTGTCAATCGAGAAGACCGGCCGCGAACTGCTCTCCTCGAATCTGTAGATGTCCTGTTCGTCCCAGAAGGCCTGCCAGCGGGGTTCGGCGGCCGGCGATTCGTAACGTTTGGGCAAGTCCATCAGTAACTCCTTTCCGGATCGGTCAGCATGATGTGTTGACAAAGAAAAAGACGCCACGAACGGGCCAATGCCCGCCCGCGGCGCTTTGTTCTGTCGAGTTGTGCCGATCCTCACATCACAGACAGCCCGGACGCCCCGGGCGAACGTCGGCCCGGGCGTACCACTACGGCTACGCTTACCATGAACCGTCCAGAGGCGTTGCACCGCCTGTGATGTGTGGGAGTCAACTGTCTGCTTCCTTGTCCAACAGGTACACGGCCATGGTACAAGGCGCCTGGGTCTGTGTCAACATCAACGGAGCGGCTGCTTCTCGTGGGCCGGCGATTAGGGCGAGTGCCTTCGCGTCCGCTAGGTCGTGTCGTCCTGCCGTTGGTTCTGTCTCAGCAGGGGAAACCCGAGGCGTTCGCGCAGGGCCAGGTAGCCTTCGGCAACGGCGCGCGCAAGGTTGCGCACTCGTGCTATGTAACTCGTCCGCTCGGCCACACTGACCGTGCCCCGCGCGTCCAGCAAGTTGAACGTGTGGGAGCATTTCAGCACGTAGTCGTAGGCGGGGAGGACCAGCTCCTTTTCCAGGCAGCGCCCGCACTCGGCCTCGTAGATGTCGAACAGTTGACGCTGCGTCGCGATGTCGGCCTCGTCGAAGTTGTAGCGGCTGAACTGGACCTCGTCCTGATGATGCATCTCCCCGTAGGTCATGCCGGGCGTCCACTCCAGGTCGAAGGTGCTGGCGACCTTCTGGACGAACAGCCCGATGCGCTCGATCCCGTAGCTCAACTCCAGGGAGATGGGGTCCAGGTCAATCCCGCCGACGCGCTGGAAGTAGGTGTACTGGGTGATCTCCATGCCGTCGAGCCAGACTTCCCACCCCAGACCGGTGGCGCCGAGCGTGGGCGATTCCCAGTCGTCCTCGACGAACCGGACGTCGTGTGCGGTCAGGTCCAGGCCGAGGTGCCGAAGGCTGTCCAGGTAGATCCCTTGGGAGTCCTCCGGAGCGGGTTTGATCAGGACCTGGAACTGGTAAAAGCGCTGCATCCGATTCGGGTTGTCGCCATATCGTCCGTCGGCGGGGCGGCGCGAGGGTTCGACGTAGGCGACCTTCCACGGCTCGGGCCCGAGCGAGCGCAGGAACGTCGCGGGGTTGAACGTGCCGGCGCCCTTCTCGGTGTCGTAAGGCTGCACCATCACGCAGCCGTAATCGGCCCAGTACCTTATTAGCGCGAGGATCAGTTCTTGAAAATCCATGGACTTTCCCACCGACGTGGCCGTGAG
>DAOVRD010000064.1 GCA_030628375.1 Planctomycetota bacterium | reverse complement strand
GTGACTCTTGAGCTATGGCCCGGGCCTTCCGGACCCGCAAAATGTTGAAGTAGGCTTCGGCAACCTGTAGCCTTAGCCGCTGCCTGGCACGCTCCAACATCAAGGAAGCGATTTGTTTACCCAAGGTCGCCTGGCGATATGTTCCGAGAGTTCTGCCAAAGTCCCATAGCGTCATCTGAACCTTGAGCTCGGCACGTTGAAACTCTTTTTCTCCTGCAACAATCGAGAGGGTTTCAGGCACACCAGGCCCAGGAGGAAGGAGTGTTGAAGCCGGAACTTTCATGCCCGGAGGTTCGCTGCGCCGGTCGTAGCCGTACATCACACCTGCCTGGGGAAAGAACGCCGACCGAGCAATACCGACGTTCTCTCTGGCCATGAGAGCGTTTTCGGCCGAGATCCTCAGGGACCGGTTGTTGTCGAATGCAATCTGCGTCGCCTCGTCCAAGGTGATCGGCCAGTCAGGGACGCCCGCTCTGCCCAACACTCCGCTTTCCCCTTCTTCATCAAGGCGCCGCATCTCTGGCAGAAGGATTCTTTGTCGAAGGGAACGCGTGCGGGTTCTACGGTCGTGGCTACTGGGTGTGATGCAACCGGACGGCAAGAGAAACACTGGTAGGCATGTGACAACCAGCAGCATTCTCGAGCACGGGCCTTTCCTTTTCACGCCAGCCCTCCAAGCTCTCATGGCAAGAACCATTCGACCGTTTCAGTCCTTTGGTCGACAACGGGGCAAAGAAACCTACTTCTTGACCGCTTTCACCAGCATCTCCAGCAGCAGATCAAGATCACGTGTCAGGCCTGCTTGCCGCGAGTTCACCATCCACGGATATTCCAATCCCTTCAGTGCCACCGCAATTGTGTGCGCCGCCAGTCCCACATCAGCGATCTCAAACGCCCCGGTCTCTACGCCCTTTTCAAGGATTCCACTGATCGTCTTGACTTCGCCTCGGAACGCTTGTTCCCTGAACCGCTCGACGAAGCCCAAGTGGTCCAGGTACTCCTCGTGAAGCGTAGCGTAAGCGCTTGCCAGCTTCCGGGCCACCTGCATACGGGTGAGCACAAACGCCTTCAACTTCGCTTGAGGCGAATCTGCCTTGGCCACGGCCTCCCGAACCCGTTGCGAAAGCACCTCCATCTCCGCGTTCACGACCGCGCGGAACAGTTCCGCCTTGCTGGCGAAGTAGTGGTAAAGTGAACTCTTGCTCCTCCGCGCCTCGGCGGCTATATCCGCCAGGGAAGTCCTTCTGAAGCCATATCGTCCGAATAGCGTCTTGGCGGCATTAATGATGCGCGCTCGGGCATCGTCTTCCATCGTGTCTGGTCCTCCACGACCATGAGACTAGCCGACCGCAATGGTCTATTAGTCCATTCTATCTGGTCACATGCTTGCTGTCAAGCGGAAAACAGGCTGGAGATTGGCGAGGATGGGCAAAAGCTGCGGCTGAGTGAATCGTTTGCTCGAAAAGCGGCTCAGGTGGGCGAACAGAGAGCCAGGGAGTCCCAGGCCGTCCGGGACGTGCCGGAGACCACGCGAGCGGTCCCGCTGTTCGCGCAGAGGCGTCGCCACCCGCAGGCGGTCTTGAGCACTGCTGAGATGACGGCGGATGTGGCTGGCATCCTCTACACCGACGGGCGTGTACCGATAATGCCAACACGCGTAGTCCTACTGGGTCACATCGATTACCGTTGAATCCCGCTCATTTGCGTGGCCTATCTTACTGTTATTCAAGAGGTTGTGATGTAAGCGACGGCTCGGCATGCAGTTACGAAAATGTGCTCAAAAGGCCACTTTGGAGACTTTTAATCCGTAGGCCGTGGCCCGCCGCAGGCGGGTGAAGTTCGATCTTTATCCGCCTCAGGCGGACCCACCGCCCTCACCACTAAATCATTTCTTGCTAAGGACTTGCGATCTGCAGGCTGTTGCCACAAAGGGGCACCTAACAGGGGGTGTACCGATAATGCCAACATCTAGCCCTTTGCTGCGCCCTTTCGCTCCCTCACCAGCTTGCCGAGCCCAACGTCGCATCCTCTTGGCCAAAAGAGCCTTACGACCCACCTTGCACTCTGGCATAGCGGCTTGGAACAGCCGGGATTGGCCCTGCCAGAGGACGTGAAATCCTCCGGTCGTCTGCCCCAGTCCTGGGCGCTGCCCAGGGACACCTCAGACAGCCCACCAATGATGATCAGAACGGGCGTATCTCAGTAGCAGAATGTCAGCTTCCCAAGCTGGACGTCGTCATCACACCGCGCACCCCTGTTTGCGGCAGTTGACAGCACTTGCGAGCAGCTTCCTGCTGTTGGTGCAGCAATTGGGGGAAGATTCCGAAAGACCCGCGCCGTACGTCCCTGCCCGCGTCGCTCCCTCAAAAGGAATTGAGGGGTTGGGGGTCAGTGCGCACTGAGTGAGCTTAACCGGCTGCGTCCGGCCCAGACTGATGGGGTGAGCAGGTCCGCCCGGGAACAGAAGGACCGGACAGTGCGGTGCTTACGATGAACCGCGCCAATACTGCTCGGGTCTGTGGCGGACGATCTCGCCTTCGGTCATGTAGATGACGTCTTCGGCGATGTTGGTGGCGTGATCGGCGATGCGCTCCAGGTGCCGGGAGACGGACAGCAGATGGGTCAGGCATTCCAACTGATGCGGGTGGCGCTGGATGCTGTCCCTGACTTGACCGTACATTTCCCTGTTCATCGCATCCACCTCGTCGTCCATCCCGCAGACTTCGCGCGCAAGCCCGGGGTCCAGTCCGACCAATGAGTCCAGGCTCTTTCGGACCATCGTCCTGGCCTTGTCCGCCATGGCCGCGAAGTCGAACGGCGTGTCCACCCTGTCGTGCGTGGCGATGAACTGGGCACGCTCGGCGATGTTGACGGCCAGGTCGCCGATCCTTTCCAGATCGCTGTTGATCTTAAGCACGGCCACGATGAACCGCAGGTCTATGGCCACGGGCTGGTGCAGGGCGAGTATCTTGAGGCACTCCTCTTCGACGTCGACCTCCGCGTAGTCAACCTCCAGGTCGGCCTCGATAACTCGCGCCGCCAACTGCGCGTCCCTGTTCTCGAGGGAGCGCACGGCGTTTCGCACGTTCTCCTCCACCATCGCACTGAGAGAGAGGATCTGCCTTTTCAGCTTATCGAGTTCTCTTTGCAGATGCTTCGCCATAGCTTGGCGCCCCCGTCACCCGAAGCGACCGGTTATGTAGTCCTCGGTCTGCTTCTGGCGTGGCTTTGTGAAGAGTTGGTCGGTGGGGCCGAATTCCACCAGGCGTCCCTCGTAGAGGAATGCCGTCAGGTCGGACACACGGGCGGCCTGCTGCATGTTGTGGGTGACGATGACGATAGTGTAGTCGGCCCGCAGCTCTCCAATGAGGTCTTCGATCCGGGCGGTCGAGCGCGGGTCCAGGGCGGAGGCAGGCTCGTCCATGAGAAGGATCTCGGGGTCCACCGCAAGCGCGCGGGCGATGCAGAGCCGCTGCTGCTGGCCGCCGGAGAGCGCCATGGCGTTGTGTGAGAGGCGATCCGCCACCTCTTCCCAGAGCCCCGCGCGCCTGAGACTCACCTCGACGGTCTCTGTCAGTTCGGGCTTGCCCCTGACCCCGTGAATGCGCGGGCCGAAGGCAACATTGTCGAACACGGACTTTGGGAACGGGTTGGGCTTCTGAAACACCATCCCGACCACCCTGCGCAGTGTCACGACGTCAACGCCGGGGGCGTTGAGGTCCTGCCCTTCGAGGGCCAGGAGCCCTTCTGTCCGGCAGCCCGGGATCAGGTCGTTCATGCGGTTGACGGCACGCAGGAACGTGCTCTTGCCGCACCCGCTCGGCCCGATGATGGCCGTGACACGGCGCGGCGGCACGTCGAGGCTGACTCGCTTGACGGCCTCGTTGTCGCCGTAGAAGACGCTGAACTCCTCGGCGGTAATGACGGGCTCTTCAAGACGGTCCTTCGGCTCCGGTGCGGGGCCCTGGCGCTCTGCCAGGGAAGAAGCCAGTTCCACCGTCACGCCGTTCATCGTCTGCCTTTCGTGTCAGCCGGCCAGCCTTCTTGCCAGCCGGGCGCGGAGGAGTATGGCCGCCAGGTTCAGCAGAAGCACCAGAAGCACGAGGGTCAGCACCATCCCGTACTGCACGTGGCGTATCTGGTCCACGGCCTCGTGTTCCGTGCAAAGGTTGTAGATATTCCAGGGCAGCGCCGGCGTGGGTTGGCTGAGCGTCTGCCGGAGCGAGAGGGGCCTGCCCAGGCTGACCGCCGCCGTGAAGATGATGGGGGCCGTCTCGCCCGCGGCGCGCCCCATGCTGATGATGACGCTGGTCAGGATGCCGGGCAGCGCCGCCGGGAGGATCACGCGCAGCACGGTGGAGCCCTGACCGGCGCCGAGGCTCAAGGAAGCCTCCTTGTAGGTCTTCGGCACGGCAAGGATGGCCTCTTCGGACGCCCTGATCACGGTCGGCAGCACAAGCACCGCCAGCGTCAGGCATCCGGCCAGGACGCTCTTCGAGTCGGAGACGCCGAGCGTGTTGATGAAGAACGCCAGGCCGAACAGTCCGAACACGATGCTGGGAACGCCGGCCAGCGTGCCTATGCACGTGCGAATGAGACTGATGAGCCAGCCTTCGCCGGCGAACTCCGCCAGGTACACGGCCGAGGCAATCCCGACCGGCGCGGCGATGAGCATGGTGCCGATGGTGAGGTACAGCGTGCCCAGCACGGCGGGCCAGATGCCGCCGAAGAAGTGTGCGTCACGGCCCTCGTCGAAGAGGAAGCGCCAGTAGAAAGTCAGTCGCGGCCGCAGCATTCGCTCCAGGTTCTGCTCGACGTAGGCGAACAGCGGCTCCAGCGACGTCCCCCGAAACCCGTCAACCCTCGGAACGAGCAGCGGCCTGCCCATGCCCGACGGGTCGGAGTAGTCGTATTCGGTGACGTACAGAAAATCGCCGAGTCCGACAAGCGCCCGATCCCAGCGCGTCTGCCCGTATTGATCCCGCAGCAGAACGGGCCTGGCGTTGCCGGGAGCCGGTCCAAGAAGCCCTGCCAGATGGTCCTTGACCTCGCGCAGCGATCTGCGGAGCTCGCGGCGCTCGGACCGCCCGGCGGCCTCCAGCTCTTCCTCGAAACGGGCGATCATGTCGTAGGCCTTCCGCCTGACCTCGGCGGCGGCTCGGATCTCGGCGTCAATCGCGTCGTGGTCTCCACGGCCGGACTCCTCCAGCATGAACTGCCGGTGCTCGACGGTGGCCCGGAACACGAACGCCCTGCTGCCCCGGGCCGCTATTGGTGCCAGGAGCACCAGCAGCGCCCCGACCATCAGCAGGATGGCGAAGACGCCCAGCCCTGAGAAGGACCGGTCAAGCAGCTTGCGTGTGGAAAGGCGCATTGTCTAGCGAAGCCTCGCTTTGCTCCGGCGGACGGCCCATTCGCCCAACAGGTTGCAGACGAAGCAGATGAGCAGCAGACACAGCGCCAGGGCAAAGAGGACGTGGTAGCGAGCCGAACCCGTCACGTGGTCGGCCTCTCCCATCTCCCCGGCAATCGTAGCGGTCAGGGTGCGGATCGGCTCCAGGACGTTGAACCAGGGACGGGGGATCTGCGCGGCGTTCCCGGAGGCCATCCAGACGACCATGGTCTCGCCGACGGCACGCATGACGCCGAGGACGACGGCGGCAAGGATGCCGCTGCGAGCAGCAGGGATCACCACCTTGACGAGCGTCTCGGCCCGCGTTGCCCCGAGGGCGTAGCTCGCCTCGCGCAGCTCGCGACCCACGGCGTGGAGCGCGTCCTCGGAGACGCTGACGACGGTCGGCAGCGCCATGATGCCGAGTATCACGGACACGTTCAGGGCGTTCGTTCCGCTGTGAATTGGGAGCCTGAGCAGGAGCTGGACCAGTTGCGTCAGGCCGTAGAATCCGGCAGCGCACAACCCGCCCATCAGAACCAGCCGGACCACGGGACGGCTCGGGTCCGGCAGCCTGCTTGTCAACAGATCGCTCAACACAACGACCGCGAGCAGGCCCAGGGGCGCCCCGGCCAGGCACGCTCCCACCGAGAGAACGACCCCTCCCTTCTCCTGGAGCAGGGGCGCCAAAACGACCAGAGCAAAGAACCCGTATGCCACCGACGGGATGGCCGCCAGCATCTCGATCACGGGCTTGGCGAATTGACGGACGGAGAACGGCAGAACGTCGCTCAGGCAGACGGCAGCGGCCACTCCGAGGGGAACGGCCACCACAACCGCGCCGAGCGTCACAATTCCGCTGCCGAAGAATATGGCCAGAGCCCCGAACGATGCGGGCTCGGCAGACGGATACCACGCCGTGTCCGTGAAGACCTCCGCGAAGCCGCGCAAACCGAAGAAGGGCAGCGCATCCCGGAAGATGAAGAGGAAGATGAAAATGACGGCAAAAACCGAACTGCACGTAACAAGCAGCAGGGCCCCCCTGGCAGCAAGGGCACCGAGCCGCTGGAGGCGACTGGCGCTCCTGCTGAGCATCAGGTGCCGGCGCAGCAGGCCGGCTTCTGTCGGAATGGAGGTCCCCGCCACGAGTGTGCCCTGAGAGGCTGCCGAAACGGACAGCGGTCCCCGTCAATAGTCAGTGACTGGAACGAAACCGATGTCCTCGATGATCTCCTGCCCTTTCGGGCTCAGGTGCAGCGTCACGAATGCGTGCAGGCGCGTGCCGAGCGCCGGGTAGCCGTCGGTAAACATGAAGAGGGGGCGCGCGATGGGGTAGCGCCCGGACCGCACGCTCTCCCGGTCCGGATAGACGCCGTTGATCCCGAGCGCCTTGACCGTCCGGTCAACGAAGCCGAGGCCCGCGTAGCCGATGGCGGCGGGCGTGCTTTGCACTCGCTGACGAACGGCCCCGTTGCTGCCGACGTGCTCGGTGTCCGGGGCGATCTTCTCCTTCTTCATAATCAGCTTGGCGAAGGTCTCGTAGGTGCCGCTGTTGGTGTCACGGCTGATCTTGACGATCCTGACGTTCGGGCCACCGACCTCTCGCCAGTTCGTGATCTTCCCCGTGTATATGTCACGAACCTGCTGGACCGTAAGGGCCTTGACCGGGTTGCTCGGGTGAACGATGATCGGCAGGCCGTCCATCGCAACGACGTGAGCCACCGGCATCACGCCCTTCTCTACGGCCGCCTTGAATTCCCTCTCCTTCATGAAGCGGGACATGTCGGCCACGTCGCAGACGCCGTTGATGAGGCTCTTGGCGCCGTTGCCGCTGCCGGACTCGCTGACCGTGATGTTGACCTCGGGATGAAGCCCCATGTAATGCTCCGCGAAGGCCTTGGCGATCGGGCCGACCGTCGTGGACCCGTCCACGACGATCTTCGTGCTGCCGGCAGTGCTCTCCTGTGCGTGCACTCCACGCGTCTGGACAGCAAGAGCGAACGCCGACGCCACTGCAAGAAGGATGACGGTTCTGAGCGTGCTTCGCTTCATTTGTTTTCCTCTTTCCTCTTCTCCTCAGCGGACGCAAGCGCCTGCCAGGCCTGGATGACAGGTGGCAGGAGGCGGCTGCGCCGCTTCTTCCTGTTTGCCGAGGCCGTTTTCTTCTCGGCCTCCGGTCTCTCAGTTCCGGTGGATAAGGCCTGGGGCCCCGGCGGTTGCCTGCTCTCCAGGCTGCCGGTCCCCAATTCGCTACCTGTATCCAGTCTAACCATCGAGTGTTAGGATCCCGTTAGGACCATGACCTCCTTGAAATCGAGAACAGTCGAGGGCTGAGCGGGGAGCTCAGTTCTTCTCCAGCAGCCACTGGTCGAAGCCGTACTCGGTCTTGAGCATTCTGAGGGGCATCTTCCTGGCCGCCTGTGCCCGGACCTTCTTGTCCTCCGGCCTGGCCAGCTCCTTGTCCACCTCACTGTGCAGGATGATCTGCGGAGTGAGCACGACCACCAGCTCGGTCTGATGATCGGCGTTCTGCTCCCCGCCGAACAGCCACCCCAGCACGGGCAGGCTTCCGAGGAACGGCATCTTGGCGGTTGACTTGACGCCTTCACTCCGACGCAGGCCACCCACGCAGAGGGGCATGCCGTCACGACACAGCACCGTGCCCATGCAGACGTTGACGCGGGTCATGGGATGGCCGTCAGGCGTGTTGCCGACGATGTCTTCCACCACCAGCTCGTACTCGAGTTGAGTGGTCTCCAGGCCAATGCGCGGCGTCACCTCCATCACCAAGCCGATGGTGGCAGCATCCGTGTCCACGCATGTTTCCTCCACCGGGCAGGCGGAGCCGCTGGCTATGTGCTCACCGTCCGGATCGCGCCGGAAGTGGATGACCTGATCGGCGAGTTCCAGTGTGCCGCTCTCACCGTGGCGAACGTTCAAACGGCCGCCCGTGACGAGCCGCGCGCGCCCCTTGCGCACCATGAAGTCCAGATACTCAGCGCTGAGCAGGAAGTTCAGCGCGGCGTAGTGCCCACGTCCGCGGGCGCCAAGGCGCTCTGCACCCGAGACGAGCTGCCTGGCCGGGAACAGCGGATCAAACGAGCCGTCCGCAGTCAGGTTTCTCGCCTTCTGAGTGCCGTGGAAACCCCAGTATGCAAAGTGGAACAGGTTGCTGCCGGGCCCGCACTTCCATGCGACGTAGTCGAGCCCGAGCTTGACGTCATTGGTCAGCTCGACCTCGTAGACGGAGGCATCCAGGACGATCTGGGGCGGGAACACGTCCACTGTCTCTGCGGTACTGAGCCACTTCTTCATCCGGTAAGGCTCGCCGCGCTTGAATATGGCGTTGTGGGCGCGGTCCACCTCAGTGGTCTCGCCGTCGCCGCCGCCCGGGACCTCGGCGATATCGTTGATGTTGGCCACGTCCCGGAACTTGGCCTTGTAGTAGATCTGCTTGGAGCCGTCTATGTCCTCCTTGACCCACGACTCGTCCAGCGCCACCAGCGCCTTCTGGATGTAGGGCAACATGTACTTCGGGCAGATCACCTGGAGGAAGGCCTTCTTGCCGACCTTGTCCCGGATGACCTCGGCGCGGCCGCCTTCCTTGTAGGTGATCATGCGGAACAGTGCCCTGATCTCCTTCGGGTGGGCGTGGTTGATCGGGAACACGCCCACGACGTAGTCGTTGACCAGGTTCTTCTGATTGACGCGGAGGACCTTTACGACGGAGTCCCTGCCGCCGTCAATGTTTATCTGCTCGTCCTGGAAAACGTAGTTGTCCACGCCGCTGACCGCCGCCGAGGGGCTCGGGTTGCCCCTGCGGGTCGCCACACCTGACGCTTCGTCCGCGCCGCCTGCCACCGCCGGCCGGCTCGCGAGCGACGCCAGCAGAAGCGCTGCAACAAGTACCGCTGTCTTCTTTGCTCTTCCCATCCCACAGTTCCTCACTGGAAGGACAATTGGAAGTCCGCTACTCGCCTTCGGAGTCGAGCAGCCACTGGTCGAAGCCGACTTCGGTCTCCAGCAGCTCTGTCGGCCACTCCCGCCTGGCGCGGGCTCGGATCATGGCTGCGTCTATCTCCGAGCCTTTGCCCGTCATCGCCGAGAAATCCCGGACGATGTGGGAGCGGAGCACGACGACGAGCTGTCTGCGCTTGACCAGGTTCTCCTCGCCGCCGAAGAGGTAGCCGATGACCGGCAGGCTCCCCAGCACGGGGACCTTGCTGGTCTGCTGGACCATCACCTCGCGGGTATACCCGCCCAGAATCACCTCCTCGCCGTCCTTCACCCGCAGCGAGGTGCTGAAATCGCGGCCGGCGAGCAAAGGAGCACCCGACGATTCGAAGCCGGTGTGACTGACCACCATGAAGTCCACGTCCAGGTTGACACCCTCACTGCCCACCAGCGGTGTCACTTCCAGGAACACGCCTGCCGTGGCTGCGGTGAGCCCGCTCGGCAGTTCGCGCTCCTCGTCACCCCCGGAGACGCACCGACCGTCGTCGAGATCCCGCCAGTAGAAGATGCGGTCGGCGACGGCCAGCACGGCGGGCTGGTTGTTCCGCGCGAGCACCTTGGCGCTGGTCAGCACCCGGGCCTTCTGCTTCGTCACCAGGTAATCGAAGAACGAACTGGGGATGTCGATCATATAGCTCGAGTGCTTCCCCCGAGTGGAGAAGCGGTGCCCGGGCAGGCCCCACGTGCCACCGAAACCGCTGGGCGTGGGAACCGGGGGCAGTCCGCCAATCCCCTTGTACTTGCGCGAACGGATGTGCTCCTTCTCCCAGTAGAATCCCGCGGTGAACAGGTTGCGCCCGGGGCCGTCTTTCCAGGCCACGTAGTCGAGTCCGATGCGGTCGTCGTTCTCGATGTTGATCTCGTAGATCGTCGCCTCGACCATCACCTGGGGCGGCGGCTGGTCGATTATCGGCAGCCAGCGCTCGATGTCCTCGATGCCGCTGGGGGAGTCGTAGAAGAGGAACCCGTTGACCTCGTCGTCTGTGACCTGATCCCCGCCACTGTGCTGCGGAGTCAGGACGGCTTCCACCAGGTCCTCGAAGTCGGGATCACTCACGTAGCGGTGCTTGGGACGGTAATAAAACATCTTGTCGCCCGAGGACGTCGTCAGTCCGGGGGCGTCAATCACCTCCATCAGCTCGTCCAGGTAGGGGATCTGATACGTGGGCGCCATCACCACTACCTTGCCGCTCTTGACGGAATCCGGATCGCCGGGGTCTTCCGGCTTGCCGAAGAGGAACCACGCTCCCTCTTCGATCTGCATCGGGCGCACGATGAACCGCAGCACGTCGTACGGGTTGACGTTCTTGAGGTCGTAGACCTTGGGAACGTAGCGGTTGGTCTGCGCCTTGTTCGTGGTCCGGAGCACCTTGATCAGGTGCGTTTCCACTTCGTTGGGAGCCTTGAACTCGACGCCATGGGGCGGGCCCGACTGGGCGTAAGCGCCGGCCGCCAACGCAAGAAAAACCATCGAACACGCCAGTGCCTTTCTCATCACTCTTTTCCCTCTTCAGAAGTCTCTGTCAGGTCCGTAGACTTCACTACACCAGTGTACGCATTGACCGCGTAGCAGTCGGATGCGCCGGTTGGGCCTGGTCCTCCTCCCAGGAACACAGTCCACATGCACAGAGCCGACTCGCCGAGTGGAACCAGGACGCCTCTGGCCGGGTGGCCTTCGGCCACGCCGGCACGGGCCCTCGCCAGCGCCATCGCCTGTTGCTTCGTGATGATTCCGGACTGGGCGTCGCGCCTGAACTTGACAACGTCAGTCACAGTGAAACGCCCAGGCTCGCTGTAGCAGGTCGGCAGCAACTGTCCGTCCTTGCCGTCGTTCACCACGCAGCCGGTCAAAGCCGCCATCAGACCCCATTCGCCGGCCTCCGGGGTGAGTCGAGTGAACAGAAACGTCCTGGAGGTCACGCCCCTGGGCGGGATCACGCGGGCGCGGGTCGGCGAGTCAGCCGGCAGAATCGGATTGCGTCTCAGGCGCAGGCTCGTACCGGGTTGGCCCCAGTAGAACTTGAGTGTGCTATTGTCGAGTGCCGGCGCCACCAACTCCGTCTCCCCCCTGTTCGTGACGGCCACCGTGGCTTCCACCGGTTCGCCCATTTCGTACGAGTCCGAGTTCAGACGCAACGTCACCGCGACTGGATGCTCGGAAGGAACGGTTGAACAGCTGGCGGACACTCCTGCCGCCATCAGAATCATGATGTACCTGAGCACCTCATCACCTCCTTTCCGGCTCCCGACACTATCCCGGCAGACGGTTACGGCATGACGAAGCCGGGGTTAATATCTCGTTAGAAACCAAACGACCACGGCTGCCAGAAACAGAAGTCCCGTGCTCCTCGCGTAAGCTTGAACGGCCCAGTCGTCCAGCGCGCTCCCCATCGTATGCATCCCTATGACTCCCGCTGTTCGCCGTTGGGCGTGAGGAAGTGACGCTCCGGTTCATGACTGGACGCTATCCACGGTTGCTGCTTCGGACGGGGTGCCCTTCTTCGTCCAGCCGTCGCGCTCACAGAGTTCGCTGACAAAAACAAGAGCCCCGGCATCAGCGTCCGTCCCGTTAGCGAGAGGTCCGGCGTATGCGCTGAGGAAGACCTCGCGTCCGTCGTCCAGCGTCACCCAGCTTCCGAGTGTCCCGGCGCTGACCAGGGCAGACGTGACGAGTGTGCACAGCCCGGGATTCCGTATGGCCTCTTGAACTGGCTTGCCCTTCAGTTCGGACAGATCGGCGCCCACCATCGCCACTGCGGCGCCGTTCATGTCAATGACGCGGGCGTCGGTGTCCACCGCGATCACGGCCGTGCGCGGAACTGCCGCCAGGGACTCCGACCGGTGATCTGCCCAGCCAACAGACCTTGTAGCTTCGCACGTCTCTGGGCTCATAGCCTTTCTCCTTAGAATCGGAACCGGCCTCGGCGCCATTCACGCACAGGTGCTGCACGCGCCGATCAGCAAGCTCCATGACCTCACCGTGCGTTTCAGCCGCTGAGCTCACCAGTCAGGTTACGGGCGCCGTGTGAGGAGAGAGTGGGGGGCTGATGAAACTTACGTGAAGCGGGGCGGGGCGGGCAGACCCGTCTATAGGATGGGCAGATGGATGGAGAAGACGCTGCCTTCGCCTGGTGTGCTCTCAACCGTCACCCGGCCACCGTGGGCCAGAGCGATGTGTTTGACGATGGCAAGGCCCAGGCCGGTGCCGCCCAGTTTGCGGCTGCGCGCCTTGTCCACGCGGTAGAACCGCTCGAATATCCTGGGGAGGTGCTCCGCGGGAATGCCGCAGCCGTGGTCCCGCACGCGTATCACGACGCCTGCCGAGTCGCCCTCGGCCTCGACTGCGACCTCCGCGTCCGACTCGCTGTTCTTGACGGCATTGTCCACCAGGTTGGCCACGGCCTGTTCCACGAGCTGGGGGTTGATCCTGGCGGTGAGTTCTTCCGGGCAGATCAAGTTCACCTTCACGCCGCGCTCCGAGGCCGTCACCTGGCAGTCGGCTGCGGCGGCATGCAGGACGTCCTCCAGACTGGTCGAGACCGTGTCGAGCTTCCGGGCCTCCGCCTCTCGCTCGATTCGCGAGAGCGAGAGCAGGTCCTCGATGATCTGGTTCAGGCGGGCGGCCTGGCTGCCGACTATCCCGAGGAAGTGTCGGGCCCTGTCGGGATCGCTGAGGGCCCCTTCGCGCAGTGTCTCGACGAAGCCCTGGATCGCCGTCACCGGTGTGCGCAGTTCGTGCGAGACGTTGGCCACGAAGTCGCGGCGCACGTTCTCCAGGCGGCGCATGCGTGTCACGTCATGGAGGACGATCAGGGCGCCGATCCTCCGCGCGTCGACATCCAGCAGGGACGTACCGCGGACCAGCACGTAGCGCTCCGTGCCGTCGTGAAGGACGATCTCGCCTTCCTGCGTCCCGCCATCCTCCAGCACTCTGGCCACGAAGCGCTGCAGCAGCACGTTCCGGGCGACCTCCTGCAGATCGCGCCCCTCGCTGCCCGAGCGGTCCACTTCAAGCAAGGAAGCCGCCGCCTGGTTCAGGCTCATGACGCGCTGGTCCCGGTCCACGGCCATCACGCCCTCGATCATGCTGGAGAGAATGGCCTCCCGCTCATTCCTTTCCAGGGTGAGGGACCGTATCTGGCCGTCGAGCTGCTCGGCCATTCGGTTCAGCGCTTCAGCAAGGCCGGCCAGTTCCACGGTGTCCGGCACGAGCACCTTGTGCGCCAGGTCGCCGGCGGCGAAGCGCCCCGCGCCTGCCATCATCCCCCTCAGGGGCCGGCTTATGCGCCTGGCCACAAGCATGCTGATGCCGGCGGCGAGCACGGCAACCACGAGCCCCCCCAGCCATATGCGCTTCGAGATCGTGGCCAGCGCATCCTGGACCTCCGTCAGCGGGATCGCTACCCGCACGACGCCGCCCTTCCCGCCCCCCTCGGCCAGGGCAACGTACATCATATCCGCACGCAGCGTGCCGCTGTGTCGCACGGACTGTCCCAGACCGCTCGCCCGTGCCTGGATCACCTCGGGCCGGTCGGCGTGATTGTCCATCGTCGCCGGGGCCTTCCCCGAGTCACCGAGGACCACTCCGGCGGGGCCTATAATCGTGACCCTGGTCCTGGACGCAGGCCCCAGGCTCTTGGCCAGCGCATCCAGTTCGGCGGGTGTGGCCGTCTCGAAGTCCGCCGCGAACTCCCGTTGAATCAGGCGGGCCCGGGCCTCGAGGTCCGGAGCGACCCGCGAGTAGTAGAAGGCCTTGACGGATCGGAACGCGTAGCCGCCGACGCCGATGGTGCACAGCAGGATCAGGAGGATGTAGGTCGGATACAGTTTCCACAGCAGGCGGCGCCTGGCCATCTCTATTGATCCTTAAGCCGGTATCCAACGCCCCTTACGGTCTCGATCTGCGAACCGAGAGCACCGAGCTTGCGACGCAAGGACACGATGTGGACGTCGACGGAACGGTCCGTGACCATGGCGTCAGGCCCCTGCGCGCCGTCAACGATCTGATAGCGTGTGAACACCCACCCCGACCGCCTTGCCAGGAAGTGAAGGATCCGGAACTCCGTGGCCGTCAGCTCGACCGGCTCGCCTTGCACGAGCACTTCGTGACGTCCGGGATGAATGGACATCTGCCCGAGCTTGACGGGCGAATTCTCGTCGGCCGGCTCCGCCAACTTGCGCCTCAGCACAGCCCTGACCCGCGCCACCAGCACGCGGGGGCTGAACGGCTTAGTCACGTAGTCATCAGCGCCGAGTTCCAGGCCGGCGACGATGTCCGCCTCTTCGCCCTTTGCCGTCAGCATGACGATGGCCGCGTGCGACGTCCTGGGATCGTTCTTCAACAGGCGACAGACCTCCAGCCCGTCCACGCCCGGCAGCATCAGGTCCAGCACAATCAGATCGGGAGCCTGTGCCCTCGCCGCCCTGAGCGCGTCTTCGCCGGAGGCCGCACACTCGATCC
>DAOVRD010000060.1 GCA_030628375.1 Planctomycetota bacterium | reverse complement strand
TCTTTGGGTCCCAGGAACTTCGCGAAGGAACGCAGAAGCGATCTGTCGAAATAGCCCTTCATCTCGTTCATCATCAGCCGCATCGCCTGGTATGGCGGTCGGGCCGGCGCGTAGGGGCGGTTGGTGGTGAGGGCGTCGTACACGTCAACGATGGTCGAGAGCCGGATCACGGGGTCCAAACGCTCCCCGGACAGGCGGCCAGGATAACCCGTGCCGTTGAGTCGCTCGTGGTGGCCATGGATGATGCCCTGCGTCACAGCCGACAGACGCCGGTGTCGTGTGGCCAGCTCAACGCCCACCGGGGGATGCGCTTTGACCTCCTCGAACTCCTCCACGCTCAGTTTCCCGGGCTTGTTCAATATCTCCGTGGGGATGACGCTCTTGCCGATATCGTGGAGCAGTCCCCCCATGCCGATCCGCTCCAGGCGCCGCACGTCGGTGATCCCAAGCACGTCCTGGCTGGCGCCGACCAGGAACATACAGGCGTTCACGCAATGCGTGTAAGTGTAGTAATCGTGCGAGGCCATGGACGTCATCTGCCAGAGCGCGTCCGGGTCCTTCATGATCGACATTACCGTTGCCTCGACCATCCGCTGGGCACGCCTCAAGTTCTTGCCCGAGCGCGCATTCTCGAAAACGTCGCACATCACGCGCGAGGAGCTCCGATAGACGATCTCGCAAGCCTTCTCCGCCGGCAGCAACTCGTCCCGGATGATGGCCTTGATGTTGCGCTCGACGTAGTCGAGGCAGGCTTCCTCGTCCTCCGTGCGCATGTAAAGCTCAAAGATCCCCCGCTCGATAAGCCTGGCACGGACCCCCTCGCTCAAGGGGGTATGGGCTGTCTTGTAGAGCAAGAAATTGGGCGGGGATTTCAGCCAGATGTAGATGTTGACCGGCGCCACCGTGCCGGGCTGCATGATGGCCAAAGGCATGGGGAAGTAATCGTCGCGCATGCCCGAAGGCTGCACTGTCATCCCGACGGCGTCTTTGGGCGGTGAGGAAACGTCCTCTGCGCCCATGCTTGGACCCCCCGTTGCGCCTGAGATGCAACACGAACGGATGACGACCCGTTCGCTCTGGTATCCAGTATTACCGATTCTTACATCTTTTTTTGTACGCCATCCGGCAGGCCGAAGTCAATGCTTTTCACCTGGCAAATCCTGTCTTGTGGGCGCTCAGGCCAGCACAGCCGGTGCGGCGGGCGCCTGGCGGGCAGGCCCCGGATGAATTTTTCTTGACTCCGCAGGAACCGTCCACCAGAATCCTGGCGGTCATTGGGACAAAACAGAGAACCTGTCGGCGGGCCTTTCGACGGCGCCGGTCCTATCGCACGTTGAGGGGGGAGGACCTTATGAGGAAGCCTACGCCTCGCAGGATTACTTGACAACCCGACCGGCTTAGGGTTAGCTGTCTGAACGGGCGCCGCTGTGAGACGCCGGCTCAGATGCGAGCCCCCGGCGGCGTCCTCCAGCCCATTGTGCGGAGGCAACTGCCATGGCCAGGCGCAGAATCATAGATGCCCACCATCACATCGGCGGCGACGAGGACTACGCCGACCGGTTAGCCGAGACGTGCAGCACGCTGAACATCGTCAAGGTCTGCCTGGTCTGCACCAATATGCCGGGCAACAAGCTGGACAACAACGCCAATACGAAGCGCGCCTTCGAGAAGTATCCGGACCTGTTCGTGGGCTTCGGCGGTGTCAACATGTGGGAAGACGACGGACCCGAGCAGGTGCAGCGCCTGCATGACGAAGGCTTCAAGGGCCTGAAGTTCATCATCCCGCCCAAAGCCTACAACGATCCGTCCTTCTATCCCATCTACGAGCGCGCGCAGGAACTCGGCATGCCGGTCCTGTTCCATCTGGGCATCGTCGCGCGACGTTCCGCCCGCAAGATCCGCATCGACAACAACCTCATGCGGCCCATCTACCTGGACACCATCGCCCGGGACTTCCCGGAGTTGACCATAATCGGCGCCCACCTGGGCAACCCGTGGTACGACGAAGCCACCATGTCGTGCCGCTGGAACCCCAACCTCTACTTCGACCTGTCGGGTTCCACCCTGAAGAAGAAAACACCGGAATTCCTCGGCGGGCTGCTCTGGTGGACGCCGACGACTTTCTACGGCGACGCGGAGGGGCGATATGCGTGGGAGAAGATCGTCTTCGGCAGCGACGTCAACTGGACCTACATAAAGGACGTGCTGAACGACTACGAGCAACTGATGGACGCGTTGAATCTCCGGCCGGACTTGAGGGAGAAGGTGCTCTACGGCACCATGGCTTCAATCCTTGGATTGACAGACGAAGGGGAGGCCGACGAAGTGCCCTGAGCCCGGCTCACAGCCCGGTCATGTCAGTCGCTCATAGAGCTGTTCCGCCTCTTGTGCGCCGATGTCGCCGGCGTCTACGGCGGAGTAGTAATACCCGCCCTCCTTGGCGAAACTCTTCAGCGTTGTCATTGCCTCGAAGAATTCATCCCTGCTCAGGCCGATGTTGTCCAGGTTGTACTCCACTCCCATGTCATCCATGAACTGCCGGACATAGTCGTGCTCGTTGTCCTGGATGTAGGCCATCACGAATATTCCTGTGGCGAGCAGACCCCCGTGGAGGTATGTCCTGCCGGTGATGTATTCCACGTTGTAGGCGAAGAAGTGCTCCGAGCCCTCCTGGCAGCGGTCGTTGCCGAGCTGGGCCGCTATCCTGGCGTAGTCGCGGTACAACTCGATGATGGTCTTGATGCCGTCGTCAGTGAGATCCCGGATCTCGCGCCGCATCTCGTAGAGTTGTTTCAGGTCTTCCCTGGCCTGGTCATGGAAGTCCTGATTGAATTCAGCCTGCCCGTCCTCACAGGCGATCTTCCAGTCGCACAGCGCCGTGTGCGAGGAGAGCACGTCCCCGGCCCCGTAGCGCACCAGACGCGGCGGCGCCTGCCGCAGCAGCGAATAGTCAACGATCACCCTGTCGCAGACCGCGTGGCCGATGTAGGTCACCTTCCCTCCGCGTCGAATGCCAACCGCGTCCGTCACGCACGCGTCGCTGGAGATGATGGTGGGCACCTGGACGAGCCTTGCGTCCTTCTTGATGGCGACGTACTTCGCGGAGTCGTGCGAGGAGCCGCCGCCTATGCCCAGCACCAGATCCACCGGCGGCATCTCCTGCTGGAGCGCTTTGAGCGTCTCGAAGCCCATGTCTCGGACGAAGGCGACGTGCTTGGGCACCCTGGTCACTTTGTCCTTGACCAGGTCCCACGGAATCTCCATCGTGACGACCGCGTATTCCTCGTCGGTATCCGTCACTTCAGGGATCAGGTCGTAGCCGTACTCCGCCTCGGGCGGCATCATGCCGGGGTCTATGACCCTCTCTTCGCTGTGGCCGTACTTCATGGCAGCACCCTCCTGGTCAGGTCGCCCATCCAGCCGCGCGGCGACCGCTTGAAACCTTCGGCATACCTGACGCCGGCCTGGAGCCCCCTGAAACGCGCGGTCACTTCGATCAACTCGATGTAATCAATATCGGCACAGTACTTGAGCCACTCGCTCTGGCTCTTGTGGCAGGAGACGAGCTTCTTCTTGATCTCGAAAACGTCCGTGATGTCAACGTACTCGTCCGGGATGAAACCCACGCCGCAGGGCGCCTCCATGAAGTAGACCTGGGGGATTTCAACCGGGGCGTAATCCGTCTTCAGGTTCGGCATGTTGACAACGATGGCGGCGTCGTTGGCCTGCTGACCCACCCCCGTATGGTCGCCGGAGAACATGTCGGGGTAGTGGGTGATCAAGACGTCCGGTCCCACCTGCCTGACCATGTCCACAAAAGCGGTCCGCGACTCCATGTTGTAGAAGAAGAATTCGTCCTGGAAGCCAAGCCATATCATCTTGGCCCCCAGCAAGTCACAGGCGGCCTGCGCCTCTTCCTTCCTTATGGCGGCTATCTCCTCGGGCGGCAGCGTGGCATGCCCCATCTGCCCGTCAGTCACATAGGCTATAGTGACCTCGTCGCCCCTTTCGGCGTACTTCGCAAACGTCCCTCCGGCAAAGATCTCGATGTCGTCCGGATGCGCTCCAACGCCCAGGACCTTCATGATTGCACCTCCCCTTATTGGTTCTGAATGAAGACAGCCCCGATCTTGTCGGCAATCTCCTCCGTCGGCGCGAAGATCGCCGGACCTTTCGTGGACCAGCGCCGCGGATGCCCGGGTTCCAGGAAGTATACATCGCCACTGACCCGCTCGCAGATCGGCTCGCCCGTCAACAGCTTCGCAGACAGCCCGCATTTCAACAGGAGGGCGAGTCCGCCCGCAATGTCCCACAACTTCAAGGAGCCGACGTAGGCCAGGTACCTGCCCAGACACAGGTAGGGCATCGGCATCACCGCGCAGCAGAGAGCCTGGACCGGATTCGGCAAACTAATGCGCGCCCCCTTCGCGATGGACTGTGTCAAGGCGATCATTCCCCCGTCGTCCAGGGACCGCACCTTGACCTCGATCTCGCCGATGCCGCTGAAGTCCCAGTCCAGGTGGGGACCCGACACTCCGTGATAGACCCTGTCGCCATCGGACACGAAGATCTCTCCCGTAGCCGGGAGGAAGATGGCGCCCTCCTGCAACACACCTTCCTTCATCATGCCGATGGAGATGCCCCAGGTGGGCACGTGGTGCGCGTAAGGAGCGGTGCCGTCTATGGGGTCAACGATCCACGCGACGTTGGCGAAAGCGCCGCCCACGTCTTCCTCGCTCAGGTCCGCGGCGGTCTCCTCCCCGATCAGGTAGGAACCGCCCGGCGGATCGTGCAAGACCTCGGACAACCGCTCCTCTATCGCCCGGTCTGCGGCCGTCACGAGCGACCGGTCGCTCTTGAACTCCCGCCCGGGCTCATCGTAGTAATCGAGGCCTATGCGGCCGCACTCTACGAGCAGCCCTATCACGGCTTCCCTATTCCAGGCCCTCATCTTGCCTCCGGCGCTCCCACACTCGTTTCAACACATTGATGACGCGGTTCCTGTCAACGGTGCGAACGGAGATATCGGCATCCTCGGGCTCGATCCTGCACTCGTCCACCGTCACCAGCATGCCGCGGACGCCCGTTCCCTTCTCGGTGAAGGGGCGGAGCAGCCCGGACCTGTGGGCGTTATCCAGGTAACGCCTGAGCTGGGCGCGATGCTGCGGCGTGAGTTTTCCCCGCTTCAGTTCGACCAGGATCAGCTCGTCGGCACCCGGATCAAGAAACACCAGATCAACGAACTGACGTTCCTTGTCCTCGGTGTAGATGTAGTGCTGACGCGCGATCAAGGTGACGGGCTGCTTGAAAAGGAGTTCGGGGGCCGCCTCGATGGCATCTTCCAGATCCCTCTCGGTGTCCACGGACTCGTAATCCGCGTGGAGAACCCTGTGGATCTGCGCCGCCTTTTTCGCGCCGACACCTCGCACTGCGCGAAGCGCTTCTTTGCTCGCCCCCACTATCTGCCCTACGCCGCCGAAATGCCGCAGCAAGTCCCGCGCAGCCACCATGCCGCAGCCCGGCAGCATCTCGACCACGCGCCGCTGGACGTCGGCCAGGTCAATCGCCTTGCGCTTGGGGATCAGGGATATCTGCGGGATCCCCATCTGCTCCTGACGGGCCATCATGGCGATGAGGTGCGCCGTCTCCTGGACGCTGGCCGTTGACAGAACGCTCATACCATACAGCAGCATCATGGACGACAGCGCGCCGCTCACGGCCTGCGGGTCGAACGCAGTGTACTGGTAGCTCACACTGCCCTCGACGATCAGAACAGGGATCCTGAAATGCTCCCCCAGGTAGATGGCGCTGGCGAACAGCGTCTTGTCCGTGATGCCGTGCAGGAAGCTGCTGCCGGTCCTGCGCTCGACGGCGAGGCGCTTGCTCAATATGTAACGGTCAACGCTGCCTTCCTCCTCGATGGGGACGATGGTGATCCCCATCTCGGCCAGCATCATCGCCGGTCTCCCCCTCGGCTTCGTTGCCGGAATGGTCAGTGCTGACAGGTCTACCGCCACGCTTGCTGGTGCCCCCCAGGCGTGCGGCAATGCCGGGGCGGTCCCCCTTTCGACTCACGCTTCCTTCAGCGCGACCTCCCTGAACTTCTCCGCCGCGGCCTCGATCTCGTCGTCGGCGGAGTTGATGTGAATGCCGAAAGCGCTGCCCAGACCGGCGTCAACCACGCCGACGCTCAGATTGATAGCGCGCACAAGTATGTCGTCGGTCCGCGGCAGGGTGCCGTAGCCGTGCGGCTGGCCGACTTCCTTCAGGTGGTTCATGACGTGTTCCATGTTGGAATACACGTGCCATCCCGATCCGGACACTGTCTTCGTGCCCAGCTCGGCGGCCACCCGCTGAGCCCTATCGGTGTCGTCGAAGATGACCGTCAGCAGAGTGCCGCACTCTCCGTCGGGGTCGTAGACCTTCCGCCACTTCATGCCCGCGATGTCGCCGATCGCATCCTTGAACTTGCGCTTCTTTTCACGGAGCGTCGAAGTGATCCTATCCATCTTGCGAAGCTGAGCGAGCGCGACGGCGCCCGTCAACTCGTTCATGCGGAAATTGAGCCCCATGATGTTGCGTCGTCCTATCTCGACGCTGGCGCGGTTCGGCGAATGCCCCTGGTCGTGCAGCGCAAAGGCGCGCTCGTACAACGCTTCGTCGTCCGTCACTATGAGGCCGCCGTCGCCGGCAGTTATGGTCTTGAAGATGTTGAGCGAGAACGCCCCCATGGTTCCTATGGCGCCGAGCTTGCGTCCCTTGTACGACGCTCCGACTGCCTGGCAGGAGTCCTCGATCACTTTCAAGTCGTGCTTCCGGGCTATCTGGTCTATCGCGTCCATGTCACACGGGTTGCCGAGCATGTGGACGGGCATGATGAACTTCGTCTTGGGCGTGATGCGGGCCTCGATGTCGTTGGGGTCCAGCGTCAGGCTCTCGTCTATCTCGGCGAGCACCGGCACCCCGCCTGCAAAGACGACGGAGCTGTAGGAGGCCACGAACGTGTAGCCCTGCACGATGACCTCGTCGCCCGGTTCCAACCCCATGGCCAGCAGGCCGACCATCAGCGCGCTTGTGCCGCTGGAGGTGGCAACGGCGTGCTTGACGCCGATGTACCGGGCATATTCTTTCTCGAGGGTGTAAACCTTGCGCTTGAAAGCCGGATCTTCCAGATTGCCGTAGCGGAACAGGTACCCGGACGACATGACGTCCATCACTTCGTCCATCTCTTCCTTCCCGATCCAACACATTCCCGGCCCAGGCATTGGCCAATCCTCCTCCAGATCTGTTCCTCAACAAAGAGGGCGCTGCTCGGCCCCAATCGCTGCACGCAGCCCGCACAGGTTAACGGACCGGTCGCTTTCCCGTCAACTCCCTTGCGCGGCTCGCAGGACCGTCTAAGAGGCCCCTGATAAAGCGATGCGGCGTCCACCAACCGCTCAGCCTGTCGAGGAGCCGTGCCTTGCGCATCTGAGAGTCGGAGAGCATGTGCGGACAAAGCCTGTACTGCCATTTCAGCACGGCTAACTGGTCCACCTTCCCCAGCAGCCGGACGGCCAGCCTGCCGACCAACCATTTGGGGTCGAAGCAGAGGGCGCTCTCGAAGTCCAGCACGATGGGCTGCCCATCGGGCGCAACTCGGACATTCGACCGATGGCGCAGATCCAGATGAACCACCCCCCGAGCGTGCATCTGCTGGACGATGCACTCAAGGCGGCGGACGAACTCCTCGTTGCCGCGCAGTTGGGGGTCCGACCCGCGGGCCCTCCGGCCAGGGACGTGCGCCACGGCGAGGCAGCAGCGGTCAATTCGACCCCGGAACTGCGGCACCCCCTCCATGCCCGCCAAAGCACGCAGCGCGCGCTCCTCCAGTGTGGTGCACACAAGGCCCAACAGGCGGTGGCACAGCCCCCGCTTGGCACCATAGCCCTTCAGGACTACCTGCTCGCCCCGGATCCTGTAGAGGAGGAGATCGGACTTGTGGGGAATCCCGATCCGCATGGGCTCCGGGTGGAGGCCTTCAATATCCGCACGGGTGAGTTCCCGGATGGGTCGTTCCCTGGGCATGTAGCAGAAACCCCGAACCTGGAATGCTGCCGCGCTGTGCCCACCATAGCCGGAAAACCGCCGCCATTCAACACGGCTGGACGGCGAGCCGTCTCCCCGGCGGCTCAGGCATACAGGTGCGGCAGGTGTTCCGTCATCAGCCTCTGCATGGTTTCCTTGCTTATGCCCTCAGAGGGCAGATACCCCCGCTTGCCGGCCTCCCGCACTCTTCGTTTCTTTTCGTCCCGTATCCACCCCATGATGGGTCCGCAGTCGTCGGCGCTGACGCGGGCTTCCCCGGTCAGGCCGTGCTCTTTGTTTATGTGGGCAGGCACTGCCGCTTCGGGCATGTGCAGCAACATCTGCGACACCATCTCGCCGTCGGAGATGCCCGTGGTTCGCTCCAGTTCGTCGTACTGGTAGTCCACCCACTTGGCTATGTCCACCAGCCGGGTCTTCTTGACCGTGATGTCGGTCCTTTCGGCCACCGTCTCCGCCAGATAGCACTGTGCCCAGTAAACGATCCCCTGGAGGCCGGACTTGTCGGTGATGGTGATGGACGGCGGCTTGCCAAGCAGGCCGGTGGTATCGAATATCTGATAGATTCGCTCGTCCATGGCCAGCCCGTGCCCGTGGATGCCGGCCCGCGTCCTGGTGGCGTCATCGCCTACCAGAGGGTGATTGGCCGGAATGATCACTCCCATGGCCCTGTAGTAATCGGCTATCTCCGTGATGACCTCGGTATTGGTTCCGTTGGCGCCCTTCAGCCCCCTGTACATGATGACGGCGGCCTCAATGGGAGGATTGCCGGTCCTCTCGCCGAACCCCAGCAGCGTGCCGTTCAGGATGTCACAGCCGTAGAGCCACGCCGCCACGGCGTTCGCAATGACCAGATGGAAGTCGTTGTGACCGTGCCACTCCAACCTGTGGGGAGGAATGCCTTCGCGTGTGACCTTGTAAACGAGCTTGGGAACGCTGCGCGGCAGGTCCACGCCCGGATACGGAAGCCCGAAGCCCATCGTGTCACAGAGCCTGACCTTCGGCTTGAGCTCTTCGGGCAACTCCTCCGCGAATCGGGCGATCATTCCGATGAAGGGCAGCACAAAGCCGTCAATATTGGCCCTGGTGACGTCCTCCAGATGCAATCGGACCCGGATATCCCGCTCGGCGGCCATCTTGGCCATGCTCAGGTACTCTTCAGCCGCCGTCTTCCAGTTCTTCTTCAACTTCAGGAATATGTGGTAGTCGGAGCACGAGGAGAGGAGCCCCGTCTCCCGGATGCCCAGATGCTGCATCAGCTTCAAGTACAGCGCGTCGTCGCGCAGCCCCCTTATCCAGGCCGTCGGCTCCGGGAAGTGCGGATTGTCGTGGAATATGTCCAGGCAAGCCCTGACGGTCTCGATGTCGTTGTCGGAATAGAGGAAGAACTCCGTGTTGCGGATGACCTGATTGGGGCCCGACAGCCTCCCCAGCAGCCGGTAAAGGTCTATCACCTGTTGGGGCGTGTAAGGGGGGCGGGCCTGCTGGCCGTCCCGGAACGTCGTGTCGGTGAGCACAAGCGGATCGTTCTTGCGCTTCTCAAAGTCAAACTTGACGACCTCCCCGTCTATCTCCTCGTAGGCCTGCCCCACAAAGACGGCTTTGGGCACTTGCGTGAAAGGGAACACCTTCTCCAGCAGGTCGGGCTGCCCTTCCTCAATGTCCGCCAGCGCGGCCGGGTCCGCTGCCACCGTGCGCCGAGGCGGCAGGGCCATGATTTTCTTCTTGAGTTCCTTCTGCATCAACTCCTCCAGGTTTCGGGGAGGCGAGGAAACACGCCGTTCCTGCACGAGAGGCAGGCGCCCATTGTATTCGATCGAGGCGCCGTCTGCCACAGAACATAAGGGAGCGCCAACGCCGACCTTATGACGGCTGGCGTCAGCCGGCAACCCGTCGCAGGGGAGAGTGCGGCAGCGCGAAACCGGCGCAGGAGGGCTGTGCTCCGTTACTTCCGCAGGCCCATCACCTTCTGAACGTTTGAGCCGCGCGGCACACTGCGGCCGGTCTCCCAGTTGGAAACCGCGTTGGGCGAAACGCCGAGCCTGTCGGCCATCTCTTTCTGGCTGAGGCCGGCCTGCTTGCGGATTGCCCTGATGTCAGACGGCGTCAGTCGAGTGGTGCGTTGGCCTGTGGCTCCGGGCCCAGGCCGCTGCGCGGCGCGCCTGTCTGCGGGTCCGCGGCGGGTCCGCCTCAGTTCGGCTATGGCCTCCCGAGCCTTTCTGGCGGGCGTGGTTTTCCCTGTCTCCCAGGACGTCACTGCGGCCGTGGAAACTCCGACGAGCGCGGCCAGGTCCGCCTGGGTCAGAGAGAGCCTCTTGCGCAGCTTCTTCAGTTGATCGGGCTTGGGGGCGCGGCGCACCTGCTCCCGCCCCAGAGCGCCGTCCACCTGCGCCTGACTCATGCCCCGGAGGGTGACAATTCGCGCCAGATTCGCGTTGCGAGGCCGCGATCTGGCCGTCTCCCACGCCGTGATGGTGACGGGCGACACTTCCAGAAGCCTGGCCACTTCCTGTTGCGTCAGGGCAAAACGCTTTCGGATGCTCCTCAACGCGCGTTTGGAGAAGCGCACCTTGGTGGCTTCTTCGTGAGGCGCCGGCGGCACCGCCATCTCCTGCCGTTTCGTCTCAAGCAGCGTCCCCACCTGAGCGGAAAGGCCTTCGATGGCCCTCTGCAGCCCCCGGATGTCCCGACGCGCCCGACGAAGCTGAGCGGGCAGATCACGCAGTGCTTCTGCAGCCGCCCGCCTGCTATGAAACCGAATCAAATCGCGAAGTGCGTCCTCTACTTTTCCCATCGAGCGACCCCCCCCCAGCCAATCGCAACCGGACCCTTGACCGCAACCGTAACCCTCTGCGCCTCGTGCGGCCTCAAACTGCGATAATAACACTACTTGAGTTGAAACTCAAGTGCCGCTCAAACCGGCGGATGCGATGCAAGGCACCGCGCCGGCAGTTTCTTAGTTGTCCGATATGGCATCCGACGTTGTGAGGCCCGGCGCGGCCAGGGCGTGACACCTAATCCTGCCCGCTTGACAGCAGGCTTGCGATCTCTTGCTCCAGCGTTCACCCATGCCCGGCCTGTAACCCACTCGACGGCCCCGCACAATGCCTTCCTTGCCCTTCAGGTCAGAGAGCTTGACAGTGTCTCCGGCCAGCCCGGGCACCCGCAAGACAGATTATGGGGGACGTGGATTCGCGCTTCAAAGTCTCCGGGGCGGCACACTGTGGCCGCATTGCCAGCGGCTCCTTCGTGGCGGGGATCCTCAGAACAGTAGATGCTGTTCTTGACTGCAACGCCTGGGACGGCTAACCTATATGAAAATGGGGGGAACTGGTCGCATCGTGCGCCGCTGCTGGCATCCGCCTCTCAGACCCTCCAAGGCGCAGCGTCGCCGGGCGGCCGACCTCCCTGTTGAAGCACGCGGACGGGCCGGCCTGGAGTCCCGAGGCGGAATAGTGCTTCGGGCAGGACCCGGCGGCTGGGATTCTTTTGTGGCCGGCCACTGATTGCTCTCAGGTGGCAGTACGGCAGATGGAACACGCGAACGAGATCAGACTTGTGCTCGGCATCGGCGTCCTCGTCTTCGTTTCGGTCAACCGGTCGGCGGTGAGACGTGTGCCGGCGTGGAATCTGCTGTTGACGGCGTTCGGCGTCTTGCTTGTTGCCTGGTCAGTGGCTGTCGTGGAGGGCTACTTCTGGCGCGAGCTGCTGCGCGTGGCCAAACACACGTGCTACGGCGTGAGCGCTGTGCTGCTGGCGGTCTGGTGTTGGGAACTCCTTGTCAGACGGCGGGAGGGGGCCGGTGCACCCGGTAGCAGTGATTGAACTGATGGGCCTGCTGGCAACGCTGGTGGCCCTGGTCCTTGTGTGCGCCAGCCGGAAGCACGCCTGGTTTCCACGCATCAGGTTCGCGCTCGCTCTGCTGCTGGTGCTCACGGCCTTCCGCGGCATGAGCAACGCCCTGGAATGGCTGGACGTCCCGGCCGCCGCGCGCGTTTTCCGAACCAACCTGGCAGTCGTTGAGCCGCTCCTCTGGGCCTTCCTGATCCACGCCCTCGTGCGGAATGTCGCAGAGCAGCGATTGCACCAGAGCCAGGAGCGCCAGCGTATCCTCCTTGGCAGCCTGCCCCACCGCATCTTCTTCAAAAACGCCAACTCGGTCTTCGTTCACGTGAACGAGCTGTTTGCGCAGGACGTGGGAGCGCGGCCGGAAGACATCGCCGGAAAGACGGACTTCGACCTCTATCCCCGGGAACTGGCCCAGAAGTACCGGTCCGACGACAAACGGGTCATGGAAAGCGGCCGGGCGGAGAACCTGGTGGAGAAGAACGTCAGCGGCGGGGTCGAACGCACCGTCGAGGTTATGAAGGCCCCGGTGATTGACGACGGCGGGAACGTCGTTGGGCTGTGCGGCATCTCCACCGACATCACCGAGCGCGTGCAGGCGGAACAAGCCCGTCGGGAGGCAGAAGAGAAGTACAGGCTGATATCGGACAACGCCACCGACCTGATCGGCCTGCTCACTCTGGACGACATCTCCTACCTCTATGTGAATCCCGCCACGCTCAAGGCCTTCGGCTACACCGAGGAAGAGCTCATCGGGAAGAGCGCCATGGAGTTCTTCCATCCGGAAGACAAGGAGCGCGTCGTAAGAGCATTCCAGGAGGGCGTCGAGCGAGGAGAGGGCTCCGCAGAGTTCAGGTACAGGAAAAAGGACGGGTCCTACATCTGGCTCGAAGCAATGGGCCGGGTGGTGCCCCGGCAAAACGGCCAGCCGGCGGTTCTCATAATCGCTCGGGAGACGACCGAACGGAAGCAGGCGGAAGAAGCCCTGCAGCGCCGCGTGGAGTTTGAGGGGCTCGTCAGCACCATCTCTACCGAGTTCATCAACCTGCCGCACGCCCAGATTGACGATGGCATAGACCGGGCCCTGCGAGCGATAGGCGAGTCCGCCGGCGCGGATCGCAGTTACGTCTTTCAGTTCCGTAAAGACGGGCATACAGTGGATAACACCCATGAATGGTGCGCTGGGGGGGTTGAACCGCAGATTCAGAACCTGCAGGGGATTTCGCTGGCGGAAGAGCTTCCGTGGTTCGCACAGCGGATTAGGGCCCTTGATGTTCTTCATGTACCTAGCGTGGCAAGTCTTTCTCCCGAGGCCCAGGCCGAGAAGGAGCACTTCCAACTGCGGGGCATCCAGTCGCTGGTCGTTGTGCCCATGGTCTTCGGGGACAGGCTGCTTGGTTTCCTGGGGTTCGATTCTGTAAGGACGGAGAAAACCTGGCCGGCGGAGACCATTGCGCTGCTGCAAGCGGTGGGCGGGATGTTCATCAACGCTCTGGATCGCCAGCAGGCCGAAGAGGCCCTGCGCAACAGCGAAGAAAGGTTCCGCTCTCTGTTCGAATCCGCCACCGAGTTCATTCACGTGCTGAATGTGAACGGCAGAATCCTCTCGGCAAATCCGGCAGCGGTCAGCAAGCTGGGCTACGCCGAAGACGAAATGGTGGGGCGGCTGTTCAAAGAGCTTTTCGCCCCGGCATCGCGGAGCGTCTTCGAGCAGAGCTTCGGTGTGCTTCTGGAAACGGGCGAGCACCGCCAAGAAGCCGAGATCGTCTGCAAGGACGGAAACACCATCACGGTGGACTGCTCACTGTCCACCATCCACAACGAGCACGGCGAGGTTACGTCCATCGTTGCCCTTCAGCACGACATCACCGAACGTGTGCGCCTGCGAGAGAGGCTGCGCATGCTCTCCCTGGCCGACCCGCTGACGGGTGCGAACAACCGCCGAGGCTTCTTCCACCTGGCCGAGCAGGAACTGAGGTTCGCAAACAGATCGAAGTCGGCTCTGTTGCTGCTGTTCGCAGACCTGGACGGCCTGAAGGACATCAACGACGCCCTGGGCCACAAGGAAGGCGACCAGGCGTTGAAAGAAACCGCCGAGGTCCTGCGCGAGACCTTCCGCGAATCCGACATCATCGGGCGTGTCGGCGGCGATGAGTTCGCGGTGCTTGCTATGGGCGCGCCGGCCACTACGGCGAACCGCATCAGGGCGCGCATCCGGGAAAGACTCGACGCCCGAAACGCCCGGCAGAACAGGCGTTACCAACTCTCTTTCAGCGCCGGCATAGCCGACTATAACCCGGACAATCCCTGTTCGCTGGACGAGTTGATGGCGCGGGCGGACGCGCTCATGTACCAGGAGAAACGGCAAAAGCGCAACGGTTAGCCCGCATCACCGTCTTCTGGGGCGCCCACGCCGACTTCGCGCACGTCCTGTCCGCTTCTTCGACGACGCTTCAGTCGCACAGGCCTTTACGTGGGGCCCACAGAGAAGATACAATTGACCGGCGAAAGTGAAGCTCTGGCCCGGGACGAGACAACAATGTCCGAGATCAACGCGGAAGCGATGCAGTCCAAGGCGTGCCAGCGGGCGTTCGGGGCGATGATAGGGGCGTTCCTGTTCTGGGTGGTGCTTCCGCCGCTCCCGCTGACGGGAGGGGCGACCATCGAGCCCCTGCCCGATGCGGTGGGGTGGCTGATCTTTCTGATTGCACTGCGGGCGGTAGCCGGCCTTGATCCGGGCGTCCGCCAGCTCCGGCGCCTCGCTGTGGCAGGGCTCGTGTTGTGTGTGCCCCGAATCGTTAGATTCCAGACGTCACAAATCCTCTGGCAGCACCTTTACGTGCTGTTGTCCGCGGCGGGATCCGTCGTGGCCATCGCATTTGTCTGGCAGCTCTGCGGCCTTGTCGTGGACATGGCGGAGCGGGCCGATAGGCGGTCCCTGGCCGAGAGCGCCAGATTCAGGCGCTGGATGTATGCAGGGGGGGTGGTGCTGTTCTACTGCACGATCGCCTTGCCTGTGCTCGACATGCCTGGCCTGACGAAGATGATCGCCGCCTGGGTGTTCCTCCTCATCATCGCCGCCGTTATCTGCGCGATGATGGGGCTGATGGCCAGCGTCGCCCGCATGTGCCGG
>DAOVRD010000014.1 GCA_030628375.1 Planctomycetota bacterium | reverse complement strand
GTGTAAGGCACCTGACCGCAGACCATGTGGTAGAGGGTGGCACCGAGGGAATAGATGTCCGTGTGGAAGTCAACGTCCCGCGCGCTGTTGATCTGCTCGGGGCTCATGTAATACGGAGTGCCAAGGCTGGCCCCGCTCCGCGTCAGACCCGTGGCGTCGGCAGCGGTCTCCTTGGCCAGCCCCAGGTCCGTGATGCGGGCAACACCGTCGGTAGGCAGGATGATATTGCCGGGCGTTACGTCGCGGTGGATTATCCCTTTTCCGGCCGCATACTCCAGCCCCAGCGCCACTTGCTGAGCGATCTCCACCGCCCTGTGCCAGTCTATGCTCCCCTTTTGGCTGACTTCCTCGCTGCAGGTGGGGCCCTCCACATAGTCCATTACCAGGTAGTAGTAGCCGCCCTCAACGCCGTAGTCATGCACCTGGACCATGTTGGGATGCCGGAGGCGGGCGGCGATCTTCGCTTCGCGAGAGAAACGCTGGCTGTATTCGGGGTCTTTGAGGTCTATGTGTTTCGGCAGTACTTTGATAGCGACTGGGGTGTCGAGGGTCTTGTGTCTGCCCTGGTAGACACTTCCCATCCCGCCTTCGCCGATCTTTCTCTCGATGTGGTACTGGCCGACCGACTCGGGCAGATCTGGGGAGACCTTGTCCTGCATGCGAGAGACCTCCAGCGCCACAGCCGCCGCCAACGCGGGCGCATCGCGTACAGCACATCACAACGGACGGGAAGCCTTCGAAGCCTTTCCGGCCTTTATGTCCATTATACCGCAGCCCTCGCAAGGCAGTCAACATGCGTTCGGCCGGGCGCAAAACAAGACCGTGTTGCCAGATACAGGTGACCCGACAACACGGCCTCTCTGGAGTAGAGTGGGAGGTACGGGGTCCGGAGGGAAAGCTATTGTTCCGCTTCCGGTCCCTTTTCTGCAGGCTCTTGTTCCTCCGCGCCTTGTTCTTCCTCGGGGCCGAACCCGCCCGCCGATTCCGGCGCCGGCTTCTTCGTCGCCATCCTCACGATGAGCACAATCACAATGATCACCGCGATGATGACCAGGACGGTCGTGCCTGTGCTCCAAGCTGCGAGTACTGGCATCGTACGACCTCCTCTCACACTGGCGATACCGTAAGATCCGCCCTTGCCGAAAAGTCTGTCACCGCGACCGGTAAGCAGGCAAGGACGCCTACACCCCTACACGGGACGACATTCCTCGATGCTTATGTACTTGTTTATAGGCGGGGGCCTGGCAAAGTCAAGAAAAAAGGATAAAATGGTGCAGCGTGCGTTTGCGGGGCCGTCTATGTGTCATAAACCGTGTTCACCGAATGCGTTCGGGCCTTTGTGATCGGCTTCCCGCTCGTCCGACAGCCCACAAAACGCACTGAAAAACGGGGCGCGTTTCTGTAGAATGGGTCCGTTTCTCGCTTGGGTTGGCGCTGATGAAAGTGACCGTAGCACCGGACTCGTTGAAGGAATCGCTCACGGCATCCGAGGCGGCTCGTGCCATCGCCCGTGGCCTGCGTAAGGCATCGTCGCAGGTCGAACCGGTGCTTGTGCCGATGGGCGACGGCGGAGAGGGCACGACTGAAGCGATGGTCGAGGCGACGGGGGGCAGCTACCACAAGGCCAGTGTATCCGATCCGCTGGGTCGTCCGATCACCGCCACCTGGGGCGTCTGCGGAGACGGCAAGACGACTATCGTTGAGATGGCTCAGGCCAGCGGACTCGAGCTGCTTCAGCCAAACGAGCGAAACCCCATGTTGACGTCCACCCGCGGCACCGGCGAACTCATACGTGCCGCTCTGGACTTCGGGGCGGAGCGGATCATCATCGGCATCGGGGGCAGCGCAACGGTGGACGGCGGAACGGGAATGGCTGAGGCGCTCGGGGTTCGGTTCTTCGACGCCAGGGGAGGTCCGGTTACGAATTGCTGCGGGGGGCGGCTCGGCCGTATCTGCGATATTGATGCCGAGGGTCTGGACCCGAGGGTGAAGGACGTCGAAATCGTGGTCGCCTCCGATGTCGCCAACCCGCTCACCGGCCCGGACGGCGCCGCGAGAACCTATGGGCCGCAGAAAGGCGCCACCGGGGAGCAGACCGAGGAGTTGGAGCGGGCCCTGTGCGCGCTCGCTGAGGCCATCCGCACGAAGCTGGGCGTTGAGATCGCGGACTTGCCGGGTGCGGGCGCAGCCGGCGGGCTCGGCGCGGGGCTTGTGGCGTTCCTCGGCGCCCGGTTGCGCAGCGGGGTCGAGACGGTTATGGAGGCCGTGCAACTGCGCGAGAAGATGGCCGGGAGCGAATTGGTGGTGACTGCCGAAGGACGCATAGACTGGCAGAGCGCCTTCGGCAAGACGGTCCTCGGAGTCGCCTCCGCCGCTCGTGAGCAGGGAATCCCCACCGTGGTGCTGGCCGGTTCGCTTGGACCGGGCCACGAGCGCATCTACGCCGCCGGCGTGGCGGGCGTCTTTCCGATCGTGGACGGGCCGATGACGCTGCAAGACGCATTGGAGCGGGCGGATGTGCTTCTGGAGAAAGCTGCGGAATCGGTGATGCGGCTCTGGCTTGCGGCGGGAGGAAGGCCCCGTGGCTGAGCGCGAACTCATCGAGTACATCCGAAAGCTGGCCGCCGTGGACAAACCGCCGTGGGCCACGGTGGGCATCGGGGACGATGCCGCAGCCCTTGAAGTGCCAGGCGGCGGACAGCTCGTTGTCACGACGGACATGGTCATAGAGGGGGTCCACTTCCAGTCCGGGACGGCCGCCCGCCTGGTGGGTCGAAAGGCGGTAGCGCGCGCGTTGAGCGACATCGCCGCCATGGCCGCGCGGCCGCTCTGCACTCTGGCGGCGGTGAACTTCGGGGCGTGTCGGGACGAGACCACGTGGCAGGAGTTGAGCCGGGCACTGTGCGAGACCGCCCGCGAGTTCTCAGCTCCGCTGATCGGCGGAGACGTGGCTTCCGGCGCCGGCCCGATGAGCGTCACCGTCACGGCGCTGGGGATCCCCGGTACGCATGGCATTATCACCCGGGCCGGCGCGCAGCCCGGCGATGCGATCTGCGTGACCGGACAACTGGGGGGCTCCATTCGCGGCCGCCATCTGGAGTTCCGGCCCCGTATCGAAGAGGCCCTGGCGCTGGCCGAGCGCTTCGGCGTGCACGCGCTGATTGACATCAGCGACGGGCTGAGCACCGACGCGTTGCACGTCGCCGAAGCCAGTGCCGTCGGGATGGTGCTGCGGGCAAGCGAGATACCGATCTCCCTGGATGCGGTTGACCTGGCGAAAGAGACCGGCCGGCCGCCCATCTGGCACGCGTTGAACGATGGGGAAGACTATGAACTGCTGTTCTGCCTGTCCGAAGCGCAGGCCCAAGAGGTTGTGCGGACCGGACTGAAGGGCACCGTTGTATCAATCGTCGGCGACGTAACGTCCGAGCGGGAATCGTACCTGCTTGCGTCGGACGGTCGGCGCGAGCCGCTGGCTGCGGAAGGATGGGAGCACCTGACTTGATGAGCGAGATGGCGGTGGAACTGGCCACGGGCGGGCCGGACGAGACCCAGGCCATGGCGGCCGCGTTCGCCGGGCTGTGCCGGCCCGACGACGTCGTGGCTCTGGAAGGCATGCTCGGGTCCGGCAAGACCTGTTTCGTCAAGGGCCTGGCAGTCGGCCTGGGCGTGACGGACCAGAGGGAGGTCACCAGCCCCACGTTTGTGCTTCTCCATCGGTATGCCGGCCGGTTGGTTCTTCATCATTTCGACGCCTACAGGCTTCGCCGCGCCGAAGAGATGGAGCGGATCGGCTGTGCGGAGGTGTTCGAAAGCGGCGGAGTGAGCGTGATAGAATGGGCCGACCACGTGGCGGAATGCCTGCCGCCCGAGCACTTCCTGTTGAGCATCGTCGTCGCCGACGCGACGGAACGGCATTTCGAGCTCAAGGCTCGCGGGCCGGGCCCGAGATCGCGGATGGAGGCGTTCGGCCGGGTCCTCTCCGCCTGGCGGCGCGGGAACGGGAAGGGATGATGGCCCGCCTTTTTGTGCTTCGCCGGTGCCCTGCGACTCACCTCGGAGAAGCGTACCTTGGCTGATGAAGCCCGCAGCCCCTCGATATCGCTCGGTGGGCTCTCGTTTCCCACCCCGCTGTTCCTCCCCGTCTTCGAACCGGGCAACCCGTATCTTCGCCTTGATGAGATGCAGGAGGACTTCGGCGTTCGCGCAGTCATGGTGAATGCCTACTTCCTCTACCGGCAGCGGGAGCTTCGGCGCCTTCTTCCCGAAAGGGGGATCAAGGATTACCTCGGCTTCGACGGGCTGGTGGTGACCGACAGCGGGGCTTTCCAGGCCTTTCGGCGCCGCCTCTACCTGAGCAACAAGCGCATTATCCGGTTCCAGGAGGACATCGGTGCGGACGTCATCTCACCCCTGGACGTTGTGACGCCGCCGGGGGACGATATCGCCACGGCCGAGGGGAAGCTGCGCGTTACGTTGAAGAGGATTGAGGAGGGCCTCGCGCTGGTCGAGCGGTCCATCCTGATCGGAGTGCAGCAGGGGGGACGCTTCCTGGAGCTGCGCAAGCGCGCCCTGGAAAGGCTGGCGGAACTCGGCGCCTCGTACGTGGCGCTGGGGGGCCTGGTTCCTTTCTTCACGCGCAACCACCATCTGAGTTTCGTGGCGCACGCGGCGACGCAGGCGCGCCGAGTCCTGCCCCAGCAGGTCCCCATTCACCTTTACGGTGCGGGCGATCCCCTCGAACTGCCTTTCTACGTTGCGCGGGGATGCGATGTCTTCGATTCTTCGTCTTTCCTGCATTACGCCGAGCGGGGCTTTTACATGACGCCCTACGGCGCGCTCCCTGCGGCGGACTCAGCCGATGTGGTGGCGTCCTATGCGTGCCCGTGTCCTTACTGCGAGGAGCACGGCGAAGGCGTTCTGCGTGATACGGGCCTGCTCTGTCGTCACAACCTGTGGACGGTGATGGCGACCGTGGAGCGGGTGCGGGCCCTGCTCGGAGAGGGGGCCCTGCTGGAGCACCTGGACGGGGTGGTCCGCGTGCACCAGGAGTGGTTTCCGGGCAGTCTGCTGGGTACGTCGTGGCGCGCGGACGAGCGGCAGGAGTAGCCATGCCTGAAGACTGGCCCATCCCGGACGAACTGCTGCGGAAGGAGGCCGGCAGGATCTCCGCCCGTTACCGCGTCAGTGCGGAGGATGCGCTGGCGGCGCTTGCGGAGGTCTTTGCCGGGAATCCGAAGCTGGCGGACCGCATCCGCCGACGGCACGGCCACGAGGACGTCACCCGGTGGCACGACTACCGGGAGGCCGTCAAGAAATGCCGCAAGCAGGTCTACTACGATCTGCGCCGCTACTACCCCGAGGGCGATTCTGCGGACCGGCTCGTGGACGAGTTCGAGCGGGAGGTGGCCGGTCCGGCCCGTGCGGCGCGCGTCGAGGAGCTGCGCCTGGCCCTGCTCGGTTTGCACACTTCGACGCGCGAAAGGTCGGCGCAGTACGCCGAGTTCACCGAGCGTTTCTTCGAGCTGGCGGGGTCGCCGGCCACGCTGCTGGACGTCGGGTGTGGCATGCACCCGCTCTCTTATCCCTTTGAGGGGGCCGGGTCGGCCACGCGGCGCTACGTCGCTCTGGACAAGGACCGGCGCGCTATCCGTGCGCTCTCTGCGTACGCCCGGCTCGTCGGGCCGGGCCGACTCGTCGTCGTGCGGGCGCGTCTGGAGGAGCCGGGTTGGCTGGATGAGGTGCCTTCGACCGGCGCTTTCGATCTGGCCGTCATGCTGAAGGTGGTTCCCGTGGTGAACCGGCTGGACCGGTCCGCCGTCCAACGGCTTCAGGGCCTTCCGGCCCGGCGGATCCTGCTGACGGGCAGCGCCGGGTCAATGACGCGCAGGGAGGACATCGAGGCGCGGGAGCGGGCCGTGCTGCAACGCTTCATAGAGGGGTCGGGCCGCCGCGTGGTCGGCGAGTTCCGCGCCGGCGACGAGTTCGGCTATCTGGTCGAATAGGGTGTTCTCGGGCGGCTGCGGCGATTTCTGCGTCGGTTTCCCTCAGGCGAGGGCGCCTGAGCTACAAGATGGGAATGTAGCGCAGCCGCCCTCGGCTGCGGCGAATGGGAATGGCCAGAACTCAGCCGGGCCCCCTACGCCGAGGCTTCGGCCCAAGGGGCGCGTGCTACTTCGTTGGGCCGGCAAGGTCATCCAGCCAGCCGCGGATCTGAGCCAGTTCCCCTTCGCTGAGTCGCCATCCCGCGCCGCCCGCGTTCTCTTCGACCTGCTCCGGGCGCCGGGCGCCCACGATGGCGGCCGTCAGGCCGTGCTGGCACAGGCACCAGTTGATGGCCACCTGCGCCAGCGTCTTGCCGTGCCCTTCCGCGATGGGCGTGACCTTTTCCAGGAAATCGAGAACGCGCTTGCGATTCTGCGGGTGGAACCAGACCTTGTCGCTCCTCTGGTCGCTCTCCGGGAAGGTCCGTTCCATCGTGACCTTTCCCGTCAGCAGGCCCTGGTGCAGGGGGCTGTAGACGATGACGGCGACGTCGCGTTCGGCGCAGAAGGGCAGGACGTCCCGTTCGGCGTCGCGGTCCAGCATGTTGTAGAGCGGCTGATCGCTGGCGACGGGCCCGTACCGGCCGGCCTCTTCGATCATCTCCTCTGTGAAATTGCTCACGCCGACGGCCCGCGCCTTGCCTTCTTCCAGAACCTTGTTCAGGCCTTCCATGGTCTCGGACAGCGGCGTCGTGGGGTCCGGCCAGTGGCACTGGTAGAGGTCCACGTAGTCCACGCCGAGTCGCTCGAGGCTGCGGTCTATCTCTTCCAGTATGGAGTCCGCCCGCAGGTTCCTGTAAGTGCTGACGGGCCGGCCTTCCAGATCGGTGGAATCGAAGAAGTGGTCTCCTCCCTCTCGGTCCCAGCGCAGGCCGCACTTGGTGGCAATGATGACCTCGTCGCGCCGCCCCGCGATGGCCTGGCCGACGATCCGCTCGCTGTGGCCGAAGCCGTAGACGGGGGCCGTGTCTATGGTGGTCATGCCCAGGTCAATCCCCTTGCGGATGGCGGCGACGGAGCCTTCATCGTCGGTGCCGCCCCACAGCCATCCGCCGACGGCCCAGGCGCCGAACATGACGCGCGATACTTCCACGTCGCTGCTTCCCAGCTTCGCGTACTCCATTGTGCAAGGTCCTCCCACGGGGTCTTGATCTGCCACGAACAACTGCCGCAAAGATAGCAGAAAGCCCGGCCCGTGCAAGCGCAAGCGCGGTCTCGCTTGCACTTCAGCGCCAATCTGGTAAGCTGGCGCAATCTTCCGTGCGGTCGCTTCGGTCCGTCGTTGCCCACAGAACAGGAGGCCGGTGAGTGGCTGGTTTGGTCAAGATCATGCCGTGTCTGGACATGAAAGACGGGCGCGTTGTCAAGGGCGTGCACTTCGTGGACCTGCGCGACGCAGGCGATCCGGTCGAATGCGCGCGCGCCTACCAGGAGGACGGCGCGGACGAGCTTGCGTTCCTGGACATCACGGCGACGGTGGACAAGCGCAAGACCATGCTGGACGTTTTCGCCGCGGTGGCCGACGCAGTGGACATCCCCCTGAGCCTGGGGGGCGGGATCAAGTCCCTGTCGGACGTCGAGGCGGCTCTGAACGCGGGCGCCGACAAGGTGAGCATGAGCAGCGCTGCGGTGCGCACGCCGGAGCTGATCGAAGAGGCCGCCGCGGAGTTCGGTTCCGACAGGATCATCGTGGCGATAGACGCCGACGTTTCGGACGAGGTGCCGGGCGGCTATGAGGTCTACATAGATGGCGGGCGGACGGCGACGCGGGTTGACGCGTTCGACTTCGCCAGTGCGGCTGAGGACCGGGGGGCCGGCGCGATCCTGCCCACCAGCAAGGCTGCGGACGGCACGAAGGAAGGCTACGATATTCCCCTCACCAGAGGCATCGCCGATAGGGTGAGCGTGCCCGTCATCGCCAGCGGCGGCGCAGGCAAGATGGAGCACTTCTACGAGGCCGCCACCGAGGGGAGGGCGTCCGTCCTGCTGGCGGCCAGCGTCTTCCATTTCGGGGAGATCAAGATCCCCGAGCTGAAGGCCTACCTGAAGGAGAAGGGGCTTGAGGTGCGCCTCTGATTCAACGCGGGAAGGGAACGCAGGGCGGGCCGCTAGTCGCCGAGGACTTCCTCGTACTCGTCCAGGCTTTCCAGCAGTATGGCGGTCCCGCGTGCCACTGCCGTGATGGGGTCTTCGGCGACGCGCGCCTCCAGCCCGGTCTCCTCCGACACGAGTTCGGCCAGGCCCGGAGTTATGGCGCCCCCGCCCAGAAGCGTGATGCCCGTGTTGATCAGGTCGCTGGCAAGTTCCGGGGGGGTTCTGTCCAGGCAGGATTTTGCCGCGTCAATGATCTGGTGTATGGGACCGCTGATGGCTTCCCGTATTTCGGCGCTTGATATCTCGAGCTTTCGGGGGAGGCCTGCGGCGATGTCCTTCCCGCGTATCTCGTAAGTGACCTCCTCCTGGAGCGGGTAGGCCGACCCGATGGCTATCTTGACTTCTTCGGCCGTGCGGTGGCCGATCTCCAGGCCGTACACGTCGCGGACATAGGTGATGACGGCGTCGTCCATTTCGTCCCCGGCGATGCCGAAGCTCTCCAGGGTCACGACTTCCCCGAGACTGAGCACGGCCACCTCGGTGGTGCCGCCGCCGATGTCAACGACCATGGTGCCCACGGGTTCGCTGATCTTCAGGCCGGCGCCAACGGCCCCCGCCTTGGGCTCGGCCACGGTGTAGACCTTGCGCGCGCCGGCGCGGATCGCGCTGTCCTTGACGGCTTCCTTCTCCACCGCCGTGGCGCCGCTGGGCACGCTGACCACGATGCGCGGTCTGACCCCCCACGAACGCCGCTGCACCTTCTTGATGAAGTAGCGCAGCATGATGCCGGTGATCTCGAAGTCGGCTATCACACCGTCTTTGAGGGGACGGATGGTCTTGATGCTTTCCGGGGTGCGCTCGATCATGCGTTTGGCTTCGTTGCCCACCGCGCGGCCGTCCAGCGGCACGACGGGCGGGCTGGTGCCGGTCTTGATGGCCACCACCGACGGCTCCATCAGGACGATACCCCGGCCGGGGACGCAGACGAGAGTGTTGGCCGTGCCCAGGTCTATCCCCAGGTCCAGTCCCCCGAGGTTCATCATGAAGTTGACGGCTTTTCTGAGTGACACTCCTGCTCTGGCGGCCATTCTTCTGTGCGACCTCCGTGTGGAGGGTGGCTGACGACCCCCGGTGCCGCCGCCATTATAATGGTGCGCCGACCGAAAATCCAACCGTTCGCATACCGAACAAAAAGACCAGACTAGCCCCACGGAGACTGGGACCTATCTGGCCGTTGTACTCGCACGTATTCAGCTTTTCCCGTCGCGCGCCAACCGCCTGCCCGGGACGCCCCAAGCTGATCCGGCTTACTCCGGTACGGCACCCTCTTCGGGAGCAGTGCCCAACTCGGCCGGCACTGCCTCGACGGCCTCCGGCGCACGGGTCGGAGCGGGGACGACCAGGCCCGCTGCCGCCTTCTCACTCTTGCCGTACCCGGCTATGCCGGCCCACGTCATTGCGTTGGCAACCAACAGGCAGACGCAGGATGCGATGAGGACGCCCGCAACTAGTTTGCTGTCCGTCACTTTCTCGCCTGCTCCGTTTCAAGGTATGCGCAGGACTGTGGTTTTCGATTCCGTCCCGTTGAGATCGGTTACGGCGCGCCGAAGCCCGGGGGCGCAGCCATCCCCGGCGCTTCCATCATGCCGCCCATCATCATCCCAACCATTGACATCGCAAACTCCTGCAACGTCCCCAGATCGTCCTCGGTCAGCTCTATGGCGATGTTCACGTCCGCGCCGTCCGCTGAGACCTTCACCTTGTCAATGAGTGAGATCGCCGCCTGCACGTCCAGGCCCTGCCCAGCCGGACTCTGGCCGAATTGCTGCACCCACGTTTTGGCCTCGGTGATCTTCACCTGGGCATCACTTGCTGCCTGGCTTGCGTCGTCGCCGCTGCCCAGGCGCAGCATGCCCTTGAGTTCTAACCCGGCCCGCAGGCTCACCCCGAAGCCGGCCCCCTTGGCGCCCAGCGACCAGGCCGGCATCTCTTCCTCGGGGGGCAAAGCCTTCATCTCGTCGGTGATCAGCACGCACCCTTTCACCATGTCGCCGGCAAAGGCCGCTCCCATTTGCTGCATCTCGGACACGCTGCTCGCCGGAGTGCCGCCCTGGTACACCTGGATTATCTTTGCCAGTTCGTCTTCGCTGGAGCCCCCCAGCACCGTGGAGTCGTCCACGACCGCGAGCACCGCAGAAAACGGCTCCTGCATGACGTAGGCGTCCATGCCTTCGACCGTCGTCTTGGTTCCCACCTCGGCGAGCTTCTCGGCGATTTCGGCCGCCGTCTTGCCCGTCACCTTCACAAGCCCACAGGTGGCAGGTGGTTCGTCAGCCGTGGGCGCCCCAAAGAAGAGCACCACCTGGCCCAACTGCTTCACCTCGTCCGGGACTTCGGCTTCGGGATCTTCAAGCAGTTTCTGCCCGAGCGGGGACGCAAGGATTGCCTGGACGTCTACCGCCAGGTAGCCCACGGTCCCGGGTGGTGCGAACTTCAGCAGGTCAACGTCCTCTGCGACCGGCCGGCCCTCCGCCCCTCGAGCGACGGGAGCGCCGGGCTCCAGACCTACGTACTCGCTGTACACCCCGTAGTGCGCCAGGGTGATGGCTGTCGCAAGGAGCAGACACAGACACGTTCCGAGCAGCATGCCCTGGACTAACTTGCTATCCATGATCGGCTGTGTCCTCTCTACCTGGCAGTGGCGCGGGGAGGGGAGCGGCCCCTCAGCGGGCCTGCACTTCCGTGGTCACGCTGTCGCCCTGGCGCACTTCCCTGCCGTCGGCTGGCAGGATCACGCGGCCCACGGCCAACTCATCCTGCACCTCGTGGATGACCAGGCTTGCCACGTAGTCCTCTTCCCTGTAGACCGTAAACTGCATATTGGGCTTAACGGCGGCCAGGGCGCCTCTGTCTATGACGGCGACATCGCCGCCCACCTTGATCACCATTCCGTTGATCGCCGGTGCCAGAGTTGGCTCCACCTCGACGCCTCTCTTGATCAGGTTAGCGATCATGTCTTCGAGGTCTTTCTCGCTCGCGGCGAGTTTCACGTTGGCCTTCTTGGTCTCGGTGAGCTCGTGGTTCAACTCTCCGATGGTGGCGTCCTTCTCGGCGACGGTCTTCTCAAGGCCGTCTATCTTGTCCAGGTTGCCCTTGATAGTACTGTCGCGCTCGGCGAGGGTGGTCCGCAGCCCCTCGACCGTGCTCTCCCGGGTGGCCAGGCGCTGTTCCTGGTCCTGGACTGCCACGGAGAGCTGTTCACTGGTACTGTTGGCTCTCACCAGATCGGCGGTCAGGTCCCGGACCCGCGTCCGCTCGTTGGCCAGGCTGCTGTCCAGGGCTTGCTTGCCGGTCTGCCACTTCGCCTTGGCCATGTCATAGTCGCGGCTCACATCCGACAGGGCCGCGTCCGTTTTCTGCAGCTCCGCGGCAGTGTCCTTGAGCTGTTGGGCTGTTTCCAGATACTTGGCGCCGAAATCCTCCCTTTTGCCGTACAGGACGATCTGGGAAGCCGCAAAGCCCGCGCTTAACAGCAGAACCAAAACCACCAACACCTTAGTCACAGCGTTCATTTAGACCCTCCTCGGCCAGTTCTCGTGTTCGCCAATACTGGTTACCCATCTCGTTAGCCCGTAGATTATAGGCCCTGTGGCTTCAAAGTCAAGCTTCTCCGGGCGCCAAATGCCGACTCCGAGCACGCGCCGGGAGCGGCGGGGCGCGCGCGGTTCGGTGCCTGGGAGCCGCCATCTGCGATGCGGTGCCAACGCGAGCCAGGCGCTGGCGCTGCCGGCATGGCCTCAGCGGCCTGCGCCGACGCGCATTTGACGGGTCGGGCCTCCGCGCATAGACTACCTGTCTCAGACTGCCGGGAGAGGAGGTGAGAGGGTGAACCTGTTGGTCATCATGCTGGACTCGCTCCGGCAGGATCACGTGTCCTTCTCCCAAATCTGCCGGTAATCGGGCTCGACGCGGCGGGCCGCGGCGAACGGGGCGACCTGATCGAGGACCCGCGCGAGCGGAGCAACATCATGAGCGAGAAACCCCAAGTGGCGGACCGGTTGGCCGGTCTGTTTCCGAAAACCTGTTTCCCCGCACCTCCGAAAACCCACGGCGTGCAGGGAAATAGCGAGATCCAGCATACGCCCGTGGGTTAGGAGGAAGTCGGAATGAAGCTCAGTTGCTGTGCGTATTCGTACAGGAGTCTGCTGACCGAGGGCAAGATGACGTTGGAGTCGTTTCTGGATACGTGCGTCCGACTGGGGTTCGACGGCGTGGAGTTGACCCAGTACTACTTCCCCACGGAGACCGATGACTACCTCAACAACCTGAAGCGAGAGGTGTTCGGCAGGGGACTGGAAGTCTCGGGCACGGCCGTCGGAGGAAACTTCAGCAATGCGGACGCAGACGCGCGTCAGAAGCAGATCGAGCACGTGAAGGATTGGCTGGTCAAGTCCACCAGGCTCGGCTCTCCCGTCTTGCGTGTCTTCGCCGGAGGACAGCCCGAGGGAGTGGACAAGGAGACCGCCGAAGGCTGGGTCAAGGACGGGCTGGCCCAGTGCGCCGAAGTGGCGGCCGAGTGCGGCGTCGTTCTGGGGCTGGAGAACCACGGTGGGCTGACGGCCAGCGCCGAGGGCGTGCTGCCGTTGCTCGAGCCGTTTGCTGACAACCCATGGGTGGGCCTGAATCTCGACTTCGGTAACTTCACCGGCGACATCTACGGGCAGTACGCTCAATGCGCGCCGCATACCGTCACCACGCACGCGAAAGTGACGGTGCGGCAGGGCGACGGCCGCGAGCTGGTTGATTACCGCAAGGTGGTGGCCATCATGCACGAGGCCGGCTTCAACGGCTACCTGGCCATCGAGTACGAGGAGCGCGATGACCCCGTGATCGGCGTGGACCGGTTTGCCGCCTACCTGCGGGGCTGCATCGTGGACGCCTGACGTCGGGCGTTCTGATGCGGGCGAACAGACCGCGCGAGGCGGAATGAGAGACGGCGGTTCTTTGCCTCCGGGGAATTGTCGTCTGCAATCGCGTCAGGTCGTCGGAGTCCTATCGAACCGGGGCGGTCGGCGGTGGCGTTGCGCCTCTATTCAGTCCTGCTCTTGCTGGTGGCGGCCCTCGCAGGTTGCTCCGATGTTGCCGGGGCGGACCAGAACGAGTCGGTCGTCGTTTTCGTCCTCGATTCACCGATCAACGTGGACTTCCTGGAGGGCCGCGTAGTCGGTCTCAGGGCATCGGACGTCACGCACGGCAGCCTGGTGGGGCGGGTGTTACGCGGCTACTGCCGTGCGCCCCTCATGTGCGTGACCGCTGAGGGGATCGAGGGCAGTCCGGATAGATCGGCTTATCTGAGCGGACTGCGCAGCGTGCTCGACCACGTCCGGCAGCATCCCGACGTGAAACTAGTGGTCAACATCAGCCTGGCCTTTCCCGCCCCGGCTGCTGAGGAAGAGGAACTGATCCGCCGCATCACGGCGGCCGGTGCGCTGGTAGTGGCCGCAGCGGGGAACGAGGACAGCGCGGCACCGATGTACCCGGCCGCGTACCCGGGCGTGGTCGCCGTGGCCAGTGCCACCCGGGACGGCAAGGCTCTGAATTCGAACTTCGGGCCGCACATCAACATCGCGGCGTCGGGTGACATCAGTTTCATTGATTACGAGTTCCTGCCCTATGAGCGGCTTCGGCGCGAGATGGAGGCGCGTGGCACGTCCTTCGCCGCGCCGCGGGTCGCCGCCACCGCCGCCTACCTGATGCGTCACGACCCGCGGCTCTCCCCGCGCGAGGCGTATCGAATCCTGGAGTCCACAGCCGGCCCTATGGATGACGCGTACTACCGCGACGGCATGCTGGGGGCGGGGCTGCTGGACATCTACCGGGCCAAGTGCGTGGTGTCGCCGACCTATCGCTTCGTGCATTTCGTGTTGCCTGTCAGTATCTGGATTGTCCTTGGGGTCATCAGCGCGTACCTGTGCGCGCGCCACGGCTGGGCTGGCGCGTTCCTGACACTGATGATATGGCTGGTGGGCCTGCCGGCTTCCGTTCTCATGGTGCTCAAGCTGGCGGGCTACCTGGAGTTTGTGGGAGGGGGCAGCGTTGTGCTCGGGCTGGCCGTGTTGAGCATATTCGCGGCGGCGACGGCCATCGGCTCAGCGGCCCAGCACTGGAATGTCCCGAAGACTGGTCTGGCCGTGCTGCCGGCGTTTGCCGTCTTCCTTGTTCTGAGCGCTGCGGGGGTTGTCCGCCACGTGGGCCAGATGACTGGCGCGCTGGCAGTGGCCGCAGGGGGCGTTGGGGTCGCCGTGGCTCTGGAAGTGCTGACCCGCCGCAAGCTGAGGTTTGTCATGGTCCTTTCGGACGCGCCCGACGTCTCGGGAGTTTCGGACTTGCTGGTGCGCACGTATCGGCGCACTCTGGACATGCGCGTGGAAAAGGCGGTCCTTGTGTCGCTTGCACGTGTGGCGGACGCCACCGCGGTGGAGTTCCTCCTTAACGAAAAAAAGTATCCGCAGGAATGCGTTGAGGGGCTCACGCAAATTGCGCGGACACACGTGAGCGCCCTGGCCCCGTGGCTCGACCGACTTGACTCCCTGGAAGGGCAGGAAGAGGAGCGGCTGCGGGAGGCGCTTGTCAAGGGAGGCCAGGTGTTGCCAGAATCCTGACCCGCCGTTTTGTGCTGCGGGGCGGCCTGATATAATTGGCGGCCCGGTGCGTTGGTGGAATGGTCCGGGGCGCGAGTCTCATCCCAGAAGGTCGGAAGTCCGTTCGATGCGCGGGCAGAGAGGAGAGGTGGTGCGATGCACAGCTTCCTCGTATGTTGTGTCGCTCTGTTGACGGTGGTGGGTGCCACTGCCCTGGCCGGCGGCGAGGGCAGCCTGTGCACTTCGAAGCTGAAGGAGGTGGCCACGGGTTTCAGGTTCACCGAGGGTCCGATCTGGCATCCGGACGGCTACTTCATCTTCAGCGACATCCCGGGCGATGCCATCTTCAGCCTGAAGGGTCCGAAGCCGGAAGTGTTCCGCCGTCCCAGCGGCAACTCGAACGGGCTGACCTTTGACCGGCAGGGCCGACTGGTTGCCTGTGAACACGGCAACCGCCGGGTTTCCCTGACCAGGAAGGACGGCACGGTGGTCTCCCTTGCTTCACACTATGAGGGCAAGCGCCTGAATAGCCCGAACGATGTCGTGGTGAAGTCGGACGGCTCGGTCTATTTCACTGATCCGCCCTACGGCGTGCGCGCCGAGGATCGCGAACTGGATTTCCAGGGCGTTTACCGCATCGGCCCCGACGGCGAGTTGACGCTTCTTGTGGACGACTTCATCAAGCCGAACGGCCTGGCCTTCTCGCCCGATGAAAAGGTGCTCTACGTGGATGACACCGAGAAGGGATGGGTGCGCGCATTCGACGTGCGCCAGGACGGCGCTCTGGAGAACGGGCGCGTTTTCGCGAGGCTGGAGGGCCCCGGGCAAGGCAGGCCGGACGGCATGAAGGTGGACGCCAGGGGGAACGTCTACGTCACCGGTCCAGGCGGGATATGGATATTCAGTCCGGACGGCAAACGCCTGGACATCATAGAGACGCCGCAGACGGCGGCCAATCTGGCTTTCGGGGGCGAAGACGGGTGCGCGCTGTGCATCACGGCGCGGGCGTCCGTTTACAGCGTGAGCGTCAGATACCCGGGCGCGGTGATCGCGCGCCCCGTCCGTCAAGACGAGTGACCGCCGCCGTGAGGCGCGTATTCCACCCGGCAGCTTGACCGAACGCGAATGTCCCGGTAGGCTGTTCCGAGGCGACCTCATTCCCGGGTCCGGGATGGGTCGGCACGGCTGTGAGAACGAGGCGTTTGTGGAGGGATAGAGCCATGGCTTTGATAAGAGAGGTGTTCGGGAAGTCGCCTTTCGGGCCTCTTCTTCAGCACACGAGGAAGGCCCATGAGTGCGTGAAGCTGGTGAGGCCCCTGATGGAGGCGCTGGTCGCCGGGGACTACGAGGAGCTCCACCGGCTCCAGGACAAGATCTCGAAACTGGAGTACGAGGCTGACGTCATAAAGCATGAGATTCGGGAGAGCCTGCCGCGCCGCTACTTCCTGCCCGTGGCCAGAGAGGACCTGGATGTTTTCCTCCACTCGCAGGACAGCATAGCCGATGGCGTAGAGGACTTTGCGGTGGTTCTGACCATCCGCGACACGAAGATCCACCCTGACTTGGTGGAGGAGTTCAGTGAGTTTGTGGGGCAGATCCTGGAGGTGTGCAGCACACTGATGGCGGCGGCTGAGGAGTTGCAGAACCTGGCAGAGGCCTCGTTTGGCGGGGCGGAGGCCAGAGCGGTTCTGGAACGAATCAGCGGCCTGGGTGAGGGGGAATGGAAAGCAGATAGGATGCAGCGAAGATTGAGCCGGCACATCTACCGCCTGGAGGCCGAACTTGATCCGGTGACAATCCTCTTCTACGAGAAGATGCTCGGGCTGTTGGGGGCGATCGCCAACGCCGCCGAGAACGCCGGCGAATTGCTCAGGCAGATGATCGTCAAGGGATGATGCGCGCTTCTCAGGTTACGGGCTCCTTTCGGTCGCGGTAATGGCCTTCATAGTGATAGGCATCGCGGTATTGCTGGGCCTCTACATGGCGTGGGGCATCGGCGCCAATGACGTGGCCAACTCCATGGCCGACGCTGTGGGTTCCCGGGCTATCACCATAAAGCGCGCCGTCATCGCGGCCGGCATCTGTGAGTTCGCCGGGGCTCTGCTGGTGGGGTCGCACGTCACGGACACCGTCCGCAAGGGGATAGTCAGCACCGAGCAGTTGGCCGGCAGCCCGGAGACCCTCGTCATCGGCATGGCGTGCGCGCTCCTGGCGGCTGCCGTCTGGCTTCACGTCGCCACCTGGATGGGCGTGCCGGTGTCCACAACGCATTCGATCATAGGCGCTGTGGCCGGCTTTGGAGTGGTGGCCGCCGGGTGGGGGGCTGTCCACTGGGGCAAAATCGGACAGATCGTTGCAAGCTGGTTCATCTCACCTGTGGCCGGCGGGATCCTGGCCTTCATCATTTTCAAGCTCATCAGCCGTTCCATATTGGGCCGGGAGAGACCCGCCCGCGCTGCCATCAAGGTCACGCCATACATCGTCTTCTTTGCGGTCGTTGTTGTTGTTCTGGCAACCGTCTACAAGGGATTGCAGCACATCGTTGCAGAAAGGGCGGCCTGGCTTTCGGGGCACGTGGCGGTCTTGCTGTCGCTGGGGATCGGGCTGGCTGCCGCTCTTGTCGCCAGGATTCTCCTGAAGCGTTACTTAAGCGGCAGGGACAGGCTGTCGTGGGCTGACCAGGTCGAACTGGTCGAGCGTGTGTTCGCTCCTCTGGTGGTTATCACGTCCTGTTCCGTCGCCTTCGCCCATGGGGCGAACGACGTGGCCAATGCCGTCGGGCCTCTGGCCGCGGTGGTGGATATCGTGCGATCAGGCACGGTGCAGATGAAGGTGCATGTGCCCGCCTGGATACTCGCACTGGGAGGTGCTGGCATCGTGCTTGGCCTGGCTACGTACGGCTACCGCGTGATGCACACCGTGGGAACTAAGATAACCCAGATAACTCCCTCCCGAGGGGTGGCCGCGGACATCGCCGCAACGACGACGGTGCTGATCTGCACCAGGCTGAAGCTGCCCGTCTCCACTACGCATACTCTCGTGGGGGCCATTATGGGGATTGGGCTGGCCCGCGGCCTGGGAGCGGTGAACAAGAGGGTCGCCCGGGATATCTTCACCTCCTGGCTCATCACCGTGCCGGCTGCCGCCCTGCTATCCATTGTGTTTTTCCTTGTGGCTCGGCTGCTGCTGCTGGGCAGCATAGCCAAGATCGTGCAGGCTGCTGCCGCCGCCGGCGGGTGAGCGACGCCGGAGGCCCGGCCGTGGCGGCAAAGGGGGACCAAATGTCCATGGAGTTGTGCCGCAGATGTGGGGTGTTGAGGAACGTTTGCGTGACCACCTCCCGCCGCACGGTGGTGCAGCCGGACGGGACCACCATCGAGGTGGAGACCAGGGCTTACCACTGCGAGACGTGCAACACGTTCATCCGCAGCGAAGACGTCAAAGAGGCCGACGACACCGTGGGCGATCAGTCTGCGCAGACGTAGTCACCCGTCCACAACGGGGCGGGCGCCCTGGCCCCCTGATGGCTTCAAAGCACGTCCGGTAGTTGCACCGGGTCGCTCAATCCTCCGGCATCCAGTGGGCGTCTTTGCCCCACCACTTGACCGAGCAGCCAACGGGCACCGTGCTGGGCACCGAGACGGGTTTGCCGGCCAGTATCTCGTCGAGCGCTTCGCGCAGGTCGTGCCGGCCTACTGCCTTCGGATCGTCGGCGTTGTCGTCAATCCGGCCGTGATAGGCGACCTTCCGATCCTGATCCAGCAGGAAAACGTGCGGAGTGCGGACAGCTCCGTAGGCCCTGGCGACTTCCTGCGTAGCATCGCGCAGGTAGGGGAAGTTGAACCCCTTCTCCTCCGCTCGCCGGATCATGTTCTCGTAACTGTCCGTCGGGTGTCCTTCGTCTTCGTTGGGGTTAATGGCAACGAGCAGTACGCCTCTGTCGGCGTAGTCCTTCTGGAGCTGGATCAGACGGTCTTCATACTGCACGGCGGTGGGACAGTGGTTGCAGGTGAAAACCACCGCCACCGCCTTCTTGTCGGCGCAATCATCCAAACTGTGATGGTTGCCGTCCACGCCTTTGAGATTGAAGCTCGGCCCAGCCTTGCCCACGTCAATCGTGAATCCCATTCTCTCGCTCCTCCTGGTTCGAACGGTCCTCAGTCTGCTTTGCTGTGTACAGGCCGCACTCGCACTCGCCGAACCGCCTTATCTCCTCGCGGTGGGTGCGGCACGGGCAGATGTTTGCGCGGTCCCTTTCCTGATCACCTGTAACTTCACGGCAGGGACAGTACGGTATGCCGTACTTGACGACGTTCCGTGCCAGTCCCACAAGCGCGTGGCGTCGGAGGGCCGGATCGTGATGAAGCGCCAGACCGGCGTTCTCGGCGTGGCGCTCAGCCGCTCGTGTGACGCGCTCCAGCCCCGGCTTCAGTTCGTGGTCGTCCCCGCCTGTCATGCCCCTGGTGACCTGCGCGTAAACCCTCGAGCTTAGCGCGCAGCACGGCTCCTGTCAACTCGATGCGGCGTGAAGCCGGACTTGACCGGCACGCTAAGATGGCGTTCACAACACCCCATGCACGGAGGGAGCAATGAAGGCGCAGGAAGTGATGGAGCATTTTCGTTCGGTCGGCCAGTGGGTGGACTGGGAGAACACCCGCGACAAGCTCCTGCACGGCGACCTGGAGTGCCACGTCAAAGGCGTCGCCACGGCATGGATTCCGACAAACCGGGCGATCGAACAGGCGGCCGAGAAGGGGCTGAACCTGTTCGTCAGCCACGAGGGCGCCTTCTTCGACAACTACCGGGGCACGCCGTCGGCCGACGAGTTGATCCGCTGCAAGAAGGAGCTTCTGGACTCACACGGCATCACGGTGATCCGATGCCACGACACCTGGGATCGCATGCCGGGGGTGGGTATCTGCGACGCGTGGGGCGACTGGCTCGGTTTCGAGACCGAGGAGCGACCGGTCGAATCTTTCCACAAGATATGCTTGCTGGGCGACATGACGGTCGAGCAGGCCGCCCGCCGCGTCGCCGAGCGGGTGGCCGAGTTGGGTCAGGACACGGTCCTGGTCTTCGGCGATCGCCGCAAGCGCGTCAGCCGGATGGCCATCGGCACCGGCGCGGGAACCCACCTGCCCACGATGTATGAACTGAGCCCCGACATCATCCTGGCCACGGACGACGGCGTGTACACGACATCCGGCGGGCTCTGGGCCGCAGATCTGGGGATGCCGCTGCTCATCGTGAACCATGCGACGTCCGAGAAGCCCGGGATGATGGCCATGGCGGCCTACCTGCGGGATGTCTTCCCCGGCCTGCCGGTGGAATACCTCGACGTGGAGTTCCCTTATCAGGCCCTTTGAGCCGGGGAGGGCCCTGCGGTCCGATAGAACTCCCCCAACGTCTTTCATCACCACGGAGAACACGAAGGAACACAGAGAACAGAATAACGCAGGTGGTCTTCTGTGCCTTTCTTCGTGGTCTTTGCCGTCCCGCCGGAGGCGGGCAAGCCCGCCAGGGGCGGACAAGCTTCGTGAACTTCGTGGTTATCCCCTGGTAGCGGCGACAAGAACGGCGGCAGATATTCCTGGAATCTCTCAGAACCTGAAGGGGTCGGAGGTGACCCACCGGACCGTCCGCGCGTCCAGGCGTTCGGCGCCTTCCCGCCGGGCGGCCGCGTCGGCGTGGTCGCTCCGGGTGTACTCGATCTTGATCTCCTTGGGCATTATGGGCTTGTAGGGCTTCGCTTTGCCGACGAGCTGGATGGCGTTCCGGGCGGCTTCCCGTATGCGCGCGCGGGCTTCCTCGGCCGGGTAGGCGATGGCGCGGCTCCGACCCACGCCTTGCTTCACTGGGGCGGTCTCGATGGGATCGAAGAACGCCCGCGCCTCGGCGCATGCGGCCTCGTCTCCGGACACCATCAGCAGGGGCACTCCGGCGGCGCCGGCTACCGTGGCCCACTGCGCCAGCTCTCCGACCCGCCGGCCGTTAATGTGCCAGTTGTAGATCGTCAAGGAACTCTGGGTGTGATCCAGGAAGCCGTTGATCGTGCCTGCCATGGCGTGGGCGCCCACAAAGTAGGCGCCGTCGTAGCTCTCGTCCAGGAGGCCCCACCACTTCTCGTTGAGTCGCTCGTCGTACTCGGCGCGCTCGTCCAGCATCTCCATGATGAAGTTCAGCCGCGACCTGCCCGCATGGCCGTCCGCCACGGCGACGTGGTCCGCCCCGCCATCGAACGCGCCGGCCACCGCGGCGTTCACGTCGAGCATCAGCTTCTCACAGGACTGGCGGTAGATGTCTTTCTTCTCGAACTGCATCTGCTCTTCGTCGTCGAGGCCGCTCACGCCTTCCAGGTCCGTGTGCATGTAGATCTTCATGACTCCTGCTCCTTGCTGGCGGCTGCCGCTTCTGGCTGTCGTCCTTCTGTTCTCCGGCCCGCCTTCCCGACGTCGCTGGGGGATGGCAGGTCTTCCGACCGTGGCACAACCGCACTTCGGGGCGCGTAGCCTACCTGCTTTGCGTCCGCATTTCCAACGACGGCGGTCCCGCCCTGGCCGTCCCTGGCCGGCAGCGTACCACAGCGGGAATGCCCGATCGCGGCTTGGCGCTGGGCTTGTTTGGACTTGCTATGGAGCCATCACTTGGGTCGGGTGCCGGCCGGCTGCCGTCCTGTCAGCGTCGCCGCTTTCGGGACGACCGGGCCAGGACCGCCAAGAGTGCAAAGGCCAGCACCAGGCACATCAGCCCGAACGCATCCCCGTACTGGACGTAGGGCGTGACGACGTCGCAAAGCTGCAGCGGCGCGCTCAGGGCCCCCTCGGTCCAGGGCTCCAGGCGCTCGTAGACCTCGCCCACCGGGTTGATGAAGCAGGAAATGCCGGTGTTGGCGGCGCGCACTACCGTGGTTCGGGTCTCGACCGCCCTGAATACGGCCATCGGCAGGTGCTGGCCCAGCTCGCCGGGAATGGGATACCACCCCTCGTCGGTCAGGTTGACCAGGAAATCCGCTCCCTTGCGCCGGAAGCTGCGGGTCAGATCCGCGAACACATCCTCGTAGCAGATCAAAGCGCCGAAGCGCACCGGCTCGTTCCCCTCACCTGGCGGAAGGGAGAAGATCACTTCTTCTTCGCCGGGCGTCAGTTCCCTGGGTATGGGTGTGAACGCGCTGAGGAACGGCAGCACGTCCCGCAACGGGATGTACTCCCCGAACGGCACAAGGCGCATCTTGTCGTAACGGTCCACGTACTCCGCCTGCGGAGACAGGAACACCGCACTGTTGCCGAACTCCTCTCGTGCCTCTACCCCGTAGAGGAGACTGCCCGGCCTCGTGACGGACCGTGCCAGGCAGCTTGGGGCTCCTATCAGGAACCAGCAATCCATGTCGCTGCCCAACTGGCGGAGGTAGGAGAGGATCCGCTCCTGGAGGAGCCGCTCTCGATCCTGGACGAACATCTCAGATGGCACGTCCAGCGGAAGCGGCACGGTGGTCTCCGGCCACACGATGAGGCGAACGCCCCTTTCCCGGAGGCCAGCCGTCAACTGCGCCGCCACCTGCACTTCGGACTCTCGCTCGCGGTACACGTCCTCCATGGTCTTCCGTTCGTCGAAGATCTCGGCGACCAGGCGCGGGATGTTCTGCTGGACGATGCCCACCACCGGGCCTTCCCGCATCGCGATTCCGTCCCTGACGGCGTATCCCGCCCCCGCACACGCGATGGTCAGTGCCGCCGAGAAGGCCAGCATCAGGCAATGCCCGGCGGGGAATGTTCGAGCTGCCCCAGACGGCCCACGCAGGACAGCAGCAACGAGGGCCGCCACGCTCGCATTGACGAGGAACACGACGAAACTGACGGCGTAGACGCCCCCAAGCGCGGCCAGTTGGAGCAGACCGGAGAATCGGTACTGCGTGTAGCCCAGAAAGAGCCAGGGAAACCCCGGCCCCAGCTCCGCTCTGACCAACTCGAGCCCGGTCCACAGAAATGCCGCCAGTAGCGGCCATAGAACCCTTTGATTCCTCTGGAGGAAGCGGAAGACCGGAGCGGCCACGGCGACGTAGAGTCCCACGTAGAACGCGAGCACCAACCAGCCTGGCACCGAGACGCTCGCCACCCACGCAAAGGACGGCAGGTACGCCGCAGCGGCGGCGACCGATCCATACAGGAGAGCCGCCCGTGAAGATGGCGCGCGGTCAAGGGCGATCAGCAAAGGAACAAGAGCGACGAAGGCCAACGGCCACAGATCGGCGGGGGGGAAGGCCAGAAACAGCAGCACCCCACTCAAGGCCGAACACGCCAGCCAGGGGACCGAAAGCCGCCCGCCCGCATCACCGTAGAAACGGCCGCCGGCGTTCCCATCTGCTGCGCCTTTGCTCACGTCTCTTGCCTGGTCGGCCTCGGCCATCTGCGGAGTCTCGCGTTCGCGCTCGGGGAGCGGCCGGATCACCGGCGCACAACCTTGACCATGAGGCACGCGCCTATCAGGAACGTCAGACCGTTGCCCGCCCACATAGCGGGTGCGATGGGGAGCAATCGTGCATCGGCCACAAGCTGTCCGACGATGAGCAGGGGGTAGAAGACCAATAGCACGATGGCAAAGCTTATGCCGAACGCCGTTACGACGCGGCGGCGGCTGGCCAGTATTCCGACGGGTATCCCGACCATGGCAAAGACCAGCACCGTGACCGACTGGACGAGCCTCTTGTGGATTCGTATGGTTATGGATTTGAGCTCATCCTGGTCGCCGGCCCATCGGATTTTCTCATTCACCTCCTCCAGTCGTTGCATCTTGCCGTTCTTGCCTTGTTGAAGTTCTCGGATTTCTTCGGCGAGTTCGGCGGCGCTCCTGTCGGAGGTCAGTGCGACCTTGTCGGCCTCTGCCAGCTCTTGCTTCAGCTCTTCGATTTCCTTCTTCTTTGCGTCTATCTTCGCCAGCAGCTCCCTCTGCTTCTTTTCCAGTTCCACCTGGCGCTCGATGCTTTCTAGGTCCTGTTGACGGACCTCCTGCAGCTCTTTTGTGCATGCCGCCTGGTCCTGCTGGAGGGACTCGACTTCCTGCTGCGCGTCTGCTGTCAGTCTTTGATTTCGCTCGACGAGCTGTGCCTGTCGGCGAGGTCCGTGTACGGCGTATTTCTCGTATTTCTCCTGAGTCTTCTCCAGAGTCCCATTGAGTGCACGCATGTCGACTTGGATGTTGTGCCTTTTGACGTATTGCTCTTTGCGCACGAGATCAGGATCGTGCACCCGGGGTTGGGACGCCACCCTCTCCCGGAGCTCCTGGAGTTCGCGCAGCAGGTCAATGAGCGGGAGGTGCTTCTTGTGGCGCAGAACGCGGCTCGGGTCAGGGTGTGCTCTGAACGGCATGCTAACTTCATCTCCACTTACGGTCATTGCTTCGGCGTCGGGCTGAAGACCGCGCGTAACCACAGAATTCTTCATCTCGAACACCACCCATCCGCTTTCCTCCGGGTCTTCCTTGATGACGCCGGACTCGGCCGTGATGATGGTCCGTAGACGGTTGTTGCGCATTTCGACGACCACAAGGCCGAGCATGACGCCGTCCTTGACCTCTTCATACTGGACGTAGGCAGGGGGGAATGAGAGCTGCTTCCTGGCGCTGAGGGCCACCTTGTCCAGCAGTATCTGTTTGAGCGCCTGATACTGCAGCGCCTTGATCCTTGCCCGGGCGCGGGGCACCGTCTCGAATTGAAATGCGGCCACCACGAGGCTCAGCCCGGCCGCGGCTATCAGCACCGGATAGATCAGCCTGAAGAGGTGAATCCCTCCCGCTCGGACGGCGATCAGCTCGTTGTCGGCCGAAAGCCTGCCGAACGTCATAATGACGGCTGTCAGGAAAGCAGACGGCAGGACCATGGGAATGCAATATGCGAAGACCGGCGGCACCAGCCCGTGCAGACGCACCACGTCCAGCCCCTGGTTGAGCAGTTGCATGCAGAAGCCGGCTGCCATGATCAGCGTCAGCGTCGCGAAGGCCGGGATCAAGGCCCGTGCGATGTTCTTGAGGATGTACTTCTGCAGCTTTTTCATGGGTGGCCGCCGGACTTCGCAGTGACAGACAAGCCAGGCACCGCGCGCCTCGCGCTGCCGGCAAGTCGGCCCAAACTGCTGCTATTCTAATCAAAGGGCTCTTCAGGCCACAAGTCTGCAATGGGTCCTGCTGCGTTCTCAGGGCGGGATGCGGCGTGAGCCGACGGCGGCTCAGGGTCATTCAATTGTCCCGTAGCGGATCAGATGGATGACCTGGTGGCCGTGGGCAGCAATACAAGGACTTTGACAGGATGGACAGGATATACAGGATAAACTGGCGCCGTTCCTGACGCCCTGGCTGCCCCCTATCGGGTAG